>CAVKJF010000001.1:0-42282 GCA_963656615.1 bacterium
TAATTTCTGATTGCCATAATTTTTCTCCTCCTTAACCAAGATCAATTGTTTGTCCGTCTGCAAGAGTAACAATTGCTTTCTTTGAACGATTTGTTAATCCTGTGTAACGACCAACTCTTCTTTTCTTAGGTTTTACATTCATTGTTTTTACTGATGTAACCTTTACTTTAAAGATTTTTTCAATTGCATCTTTTATTTCTAACTTTGTAGCTTTAGGATCTACTTTAAAAGTATATTTTCCTTCAGATTTTGCAATTTGTGATTTTTCAGTAATAACTGGTGCTTTGATTATTTCTAAATATTTAGTGTCTTTCATTATTTAAGCACCTCCTCAACTGTTTTTAATGCTTCTTCTGTGATTAGCATTACATCTGTACTAACTAAATCTAATACGTTGATTTCTTCTGCTAATATTAATACTACATTTTGTAGATTACGAGAAGCTAAAATTAAGTTGTCATCGAATTCTTTAACTACCATTAATACTTTCTTATCAGCTAGTTTTAATGTTTCAAGTAAGTTAACCATTTCTTTAGTCTTTGGTGTTGCTAAAGAGATGTTTTCAACAACTATAATTGATTTTTCAATAGCTTTGTCGCTTAATGCTGATTTTAAAGCTAATTGTCTTTCTTTTCTGTTTTGTTTTTTGCTGTAATCTCTAGGTACTGGAGTTCCATAATTTCCTCCGCCTACCCATTGAACAGCTCTAATTGATCCTTGACGAGCACGTCCTGTTCCTTTTTGTCTCCATGGCTTTCTTCCTCCACCAGAAACTTCTGAACGATTTTTAGTTTTATGTGTTCCTTGTCTTAAAGATGCCATTGTTAAGATGATTGCATCTTTTAAAACAGCTTTGTTTGGGGTAATTCCAAATATTTCTTCGTTTAAATTAATGTCCTTTACTTTTTCACCTTTTAGATTTAAAAGTTCTACTTTTTTCATCTACGATTCCTCCTTTCATCACTTATATTTTTAATTTTCTTTCTTTATTATATATAGCGTGATGATTTTATTCAGCTGATGTTTCTTGATTTTCTTCAGTTTCTACTACTGTTTCTTCAACAACTTCTTCTACTGTAACCGGAGAAGCATATGTTATTAAATCAGCAGCTTCTAACTTAACATTAGGTTTCTTTACTGCAGTACGAATCATAACAAATGATTTCTTTGGACCTGGAACATTACCTTTTACTAAAATTACATTGTTTTCAGTATCAACTGAAATTACCTCTAAATTTTGAACAGTTCTTTGAACGTTACCCATTTGACCTGGCATCTTCTTACCTTTTAATACGTGCATTGGTAACATTGTACCTAATGAACCAACACCTCTATGGTATTGAGAACCATGTCCCATAGGACCTCTTGTTTGATTATGACGTTTGATAACACCTTGGAAACCTTTTCCTTTGCTAGTTCCTGTAACATCTACCATTTCGCCAGCTTCGAAAACGTCAACGTTAACAGTTTGTCCTAGTGTGTAATCATTAACGTTTACCCCTCTAATTTCCTTTAAGAAGCGCTTAGGTGTTGTGTTAGCTTTGTCTGTATGACCCTTTTTTGGTTTGTTGCTTAAACTTTCTCTTACTGTATCAGTAGCAAGTTGGATAGCATCGTAACCATCTTTTTCAACTGTTTTGATTTGAGTAACTACATTTGGTTCTACTTCAATAACAGTAACCGGAATCAATTTACCATCTTTAGTAAATGTTTGAGTCATTCCGATTTTTTTACCTAAGATTCCTTTCATTACATTTTCCTCCTAATTATTTTGTTTTGATTTCAATATCTACTCCGCTTGGTAAATCTAAGTGAGCTAATGCATCAATAGTTTCCTTGCTAGGATTCTTGATATCAATAAGTCTTTTGTGTGTACGCATTTCAAATTGCTCACGAGAGTCTTTGTATTTGTGTACAGCTCTTAAGATTGTATACTTTTCAATTTCAGTTGGTAATGGTACCGGACCTGAAATTTCACCACCTGTTCTTTTAACAGTTTCAACAATTTTCTTAGCTGCATTATCAAGTACTCTGTGATCATATGCCTTAATTCTGATGCGAATCTTTTCTGTTGACATTTTAAATCCTCCCTTCGCCTATATCTAGTATAGACTTGCTCCGTGCAAATAACCCGACCTGTCCAAATTTAAGTTTTTTATCAAAATCTATTTTTATCTTAGAAATTAATTAACAACTTATCCTGGAGTGTCGACAACCTCGCACATCTAAGCAGTCACACGTAGTTAATTATAACAGTTATGTGTTTTTTTTGCAAGCGTTTTTTGTATAATTTTGTTATTTTTCAACGTAATTGACGTGTTATTGCTTCTTTTGATTAATATTTTTATATTCTTTCATAATTAAAATGAGCACTAATTTTTATTTTTTTTAATTAACTTGTGCTCATTTTTCTTTAGATTTTTTTGATATTAATTTAATTGAAGCCGGTGCTACTATAGATTTTCCAAACTTTTTGTTTATGTTATCAATAGTTGTTTGAACTGTATCAGATGATGTCTTTACTTCTTCTTGGTCAAATAATGACATTTGATAATCATTTTGTTCTGTTAAGTCAGCCAATCTAAAACCTAGTAGTCTAATAGGATCTTTTTTATAATTTTTTCTAAATATTGAAATAGCTATTTTATATATTTCGGTAATGTTGTTACTGGGCCTTTCTAATTTTTCTTGGGCTGAATAAGTTTCAAATTTATTATTTTTAAAAATTACAGCAATAGTTTTAGCGTATTGTTTTTTAGATCTTAATGTCCTAGTTGTTTTTTCTACAAAGGTAAAAAGAAGTTCTTCTAATTTATCTTCATTTGTACAGTCATATACTAGAGTTTCTGATACACTGATGCTTTTACTTTTGGTCTTCTTTTCTTCTAATCTACTTTCGTCGATACCATAAGATGCATTTTTTAAATATTCAGCTTGTCCTTTAAAATGCTTTTTTAATACTTTAATATCAGTTTTTGCTAAATCTTCTACTGTATATACATTTAATTTATTTAATACTTCTTTTGTCTTTCGACCAATGAATAACAAGTCTCCTACATCTAGAGGCCATAATTTTTGAACTATTTCATCTTTTAATAAGGTGTGAACTTTATCTGGCTTTTCAAAATCTGAAGCCATCTTGGCACAAAGCTTATTATTACCAATGCCAATGTTTACGGTGTAACCAAATTTTGTTTTTATATCATCTTTTATATAATACGCTAACTCTAAATAGTTTTTATATAAATATTTAGTTCCTGTCATATCTATAAAACATTCATCTATAGAAAACTGTTCCATACTTGGTGAATATTGTGATAGATATGTGAATAACTCTTTTGATTTTTCTATATACCATTTATAATCTGGAGCAAAAACTTTTAGACCAGGACATTTCTTTCGTGCTTGATAAAGGGTTTCGGCAGTTACAATATTATATTTTTTCGCAACAGGTGACTTAGCTAAAACAATACCTTTTCTTTCTTTTTCGTTTCCACCTATTACTGCTGGTATTTTTCGAATGTCTTCTTTGTAGCCTTCTTTAAGCAGTTTGACTGCTGTCCATGATAAAAAGGCATTATTAACATCTATATGAAAAATAATTCTTTCTTTCATGGTATCCCTCCAAAACCATTATAGAACATTTTTTCGACTTTTTCAATCGGACTTCAGTTTTTCTGTGTACATTTATAGTTTACATATTATTTTTGAGATTTAGTACATAATAAAACTAGATGGTGATATTATGAATAAATATGAAGTTAATATTTATGAACAAATTGCACGAAATATTAAAAAGTATAGACATGAGGCGGGAATTACGCAAGCTGTCTTAGCTGAACGTGTTGGTGTTTCACATGAATTCATCAGGCGAATTGAGTCGAAAAAAGGTGTTAAAACTTTTTCAGTCGATACAATTTGGAAAATATCTCTAGCTTTAAACATTGAAGTTGGAAAATTATTTGAAATAGATATAGATGAAGTAGTAAATTCATAAATAGTACTTAAGAGCAGTTAAGTAAAGCTGCTTTTTAATTTTAAAAACCTTTAAGGTCATTTAGACTTTAAAGGTTTTGTTTTTTTAATTATCTTTTAAATAATAGTGTCTTATTGGTTTTAGATTTTCATCTAATTCGTAACAAATTGGATTTCCAGTTTCTATTTCTAATTTCATTACTTCTTCATCAGATAAGTTATCTAAATACTTAATTAATCCTCGTAAACTGTTTCCATGAGCAACTATTATTACTTTTTTATTTTCTAACAAATCTTTTTTAATATCAGTATCCCAGTACTTTATGACTCTTTCAACTGTATCTAGTAGGTTTTCAGTTGTAGGTATATCTTCTTTTGATAGATTTTTATATTTAGGATCATTGCCAGGATATCTTTCATCTGTAACTTCTAAGGCAGGAGGTCTAACATCAGCACTACGTCTCCATAAACGAACTTGTTCTTCACCATATTTTTTTCTGGTATCATCTTTGTTTAATCCTTGTAAAGCTCCATAATGTCTTTCATTTAAACGCCAACTATATTTTATTGGAATGTTCTTTTCATTTAGTTCTTCTAATATATAGTCCAAAGTATCATTAGCTCTTTTTAAATATGATGTATAAGCTACATCAAACGTATAGCCTAATTCTTTTAATTTTTGTCCAGCTTCTTTTGCTTCTTTTATACCTTGTTCTGATAAACCAACATCTGTCCAGCCAGTAAATCTATTTTCTAAATTCCAAATACTTTGACCATGTCTTACTAATATTAACTTTATCATTATTTTCCTCCTATATTTTCTTATCATTTAAGCAGAATACAGCATATACAGGTATATATCTAACTTCTTTCTTTGTAGAAAAGTTATTCTCTGTTATACGGTATGCTTGCTGTGTTATATACTTCTTTATAAATACTGATAATGATTTAGCTTTAGACATACTTTTTGTTGCTATTTCAATTGGAATAATTTGACCTAGTCTATTTTGAATTACAAAGTTAACTTCTGCTTTTCCTTCAGACTGATAGTAATATAATGAATATCCTGCTTCTACTAATGTTTTAGCAATATGATTTTCATATAATGTCTCTTTTATTTTCTCGTCTGAGGCAAATCGTTTTAAATTTAAATGTAGCATAGTAAATAGTAGACCATCATCTGGTAAGTATAATTTAAAGCTATCTGTTTCACGGCAACTACTTAATGGTGATTTCACGTTTTTAATTTTGTAACTACGATATACTAATTGATTATTTACTAAGTAATTTATAGCAGTCTCATATTCTTTAGCTCTTTTTCCTGGACCGATGCAACCATATTGAAATTTTTTATTTTCTTTTTTCAATTGATTAGGTATAGAGTTAATTACTTCTATGCCTCTTGGTATGTCAATTAAAACTTTATTAAGACTTATTTCCTTTTTATATATATCAATTACTTTTTGTTTTATAGCGTCTATTTCATAAATTGTTTTGCCATCCAGATCGGCTTGAACTACTTCTGGTAGACCTCCAGTCATTAAATATTCTTGGAATAAATCTAAAGCAACTTTATGGAAAGGACATAATTTGTGTTTTGTATAAGACTCTCTTATTAGTTCTGCCAAGCTCTTTTCGCCTTTTGCCCAAAGATATTCTTCAAAGTCCATTTCGTTCATACCTTTAAATTGTAATTCTTCGCCTTTAAATTCATTTAGTCTTTCTCGACGTGATGTTATTGCAATAATATGATACTTACTGCGTTCACTTCCAAATAATTTTAAACCTTTAACTATGTCTAAGTTATCTAAGTTATCTAAAATAATTAAAGTATCTTCTTTTAATATTGTTTCACCAGAGGTTAAAGATAAATTTAAGATGATTTTATCGATATTTTTTTCCTTGGCAAATAGTTCTATTATTTCACCATTATTTTCTGTATTGAAATAAACTAAGTTTTTATATTCTTTTTTTCCAAAATTTAATACAGTAAATGTTTTACCAATTTGCTTAGGTCCATATAGTATTAATGGCTTTCTTATTATATCTTTTTGCCATTTTTTAAAAAATTCTTCTATTTTTCGTTCCATAAATTGTTACCTCCGCACATATTTTATAAATTAAGTATACTTTTTTATTTTAGTTTAGTCAAGGTTTTAGAAATGAAAAAAGCCCTACAAATAGGACTTAATTGTTTGTTGCTACTTTATTAAATTCTAAACGTAGTTTATCAGCTACGGTAACTATAAATTCTGAATTTGTTGGTTTAGCTTTATCAATATCTACGCTATGTCCGAAGATATCTTCCATTAGTTGCCAGTTACCTCTGTTCCAACTAACTTCGATAGCATGTCTTATTGCTCTTTCAACTCTAGATACTGTTGTTTCATATCTACCAGCAATTTCTGGATATAACTCTTTTGTTATTCCACCTACTAATTCTGGCTTTTCATATACTAAAGTTATTCCTTCACGAATATATTGATAACCTTTTATATGAGATGGTACACCTAATTCGTGTAATGTATTAGTAATTGATTTTTGTAAGTTATTGTGATACAAATCAATACTTTTGCCTGCAAACTTTGTTCCCTCTCTTAATTCAATTATTCTTTTCTCTAGGTCAGCTAATTCAAATGGTTTTAAGATAAAATAACTTACTCCCATTTCTGATACTTTTCTAATCATATCTTGTGTATTATATGAAGTTAGGACTATAACATCTTTATCTATTTCCTTCTTTTTCATATGTTCTAATACAGCTATTCCATCTTTAACAGGCATAATCAAATCTAATAATATTATGTCGTACTCGTCTTTCTTTTTATCGGCTAACAGCATTCCTTCTGCTCCGTCGTATGCTGTTAAAGTTACATTTATATCAGCGTTATCACTGAAATATTCCTTAATCATTTCTACTAAGCTCTTGTTATCGTCAATGATTAATAAACGTGTTCTCTCCATCTTTTCTCCTCTCATATACTACCACGCATTTTAATTATATAACATAGTTCGATAAATTGATAGAAAAAAAAAGGACAACTTTTGTCGAAAGTGTCTATTTTGTCTATTTTTCTATTTTATTAATAAGAAGTTGTATTTTGTCTAAATGAAGACTTAGGGCACCGATAAGATATCCATCAACGATATTTTCTTTATCTAGTGTTTCAATATTTTCATCATTAACGCTGCCACCATATAAAATTAAATTGTTTGGATAGTACTCTTTTATATGATTAACTACTTCTTTTATCTCTTGACCTGATGGTATTATACCTGTACCAATGGACCAGGTTGGTTCATAAGCAATAATTATTTTTTCAATGTTTTCAGGTGTTAAATTAGTAAATGCTTCTTTTAAATCATTTATAATAACATCTGATGCAACATTTGACTTTTCATTTTCACCAACACATAGTATTGGTGTAATGTCATTAGCTAATAATTGAGATATTTTTCTATTTGCATCTTGAGACGTTTCACAAAATAAATTTCTTCTTTCACTATGACCTACAAGAGAGTATTTAACATCAAGTGACTTTAGTTGTTCTGCAGATACTTCTCCTGTATATGAGCCTTTACCATAAGCACTAACATTTTGACTACCAAGTAGTATTCCTTCTATACTATTAGATAAATAAATATTGGAAGGAAATAAAATTATCTTAGTATCTTTATGTTGTAGATTTTTTAATTGTTCTTTGTATAAAGTAAATTCATCTTTTGTTAAATGACATTTATTATTAAGTGCTACTATCATATTATTCACCTTTTATTTTCTTTGTTATCATGGATATTATGCCAAATCTATCCTCATTCTCTTTATCAATAAGAGCTCTTTTATATACTTCAAGAACTCTTTCAGCATAGCTTGCAGAACTACAATGTTCAGCTTGGATTCTAGCTTGATTATCATATTTTTCTAACATAGATCTATCAGTATATAACATTAGTACTTTTTCAATGTATTCTTTTTCTGTTTCAAATATAAGACCATTCAATTCATTGGTAACTGTTCCTAGAAATGATTCATCATTTATACATAATGGCACAACACTTGCAGCCATGGCTTCTATAACAGTTAGGCCTTGAGTTTCGGTAGTTGAGGCTGTTGCGAAAACATCGGCGCAATGGTAATAGAATGGCATTTCTTCCCAAGCTGCTTTTCCAGTAAATATAACATTTTTGCTTATACCTAAGTCAGTAGCAAGTTGTTCATAGTTTTCTTTATCTGGACCGTCTCCTACAATAACTAATTTTATATTAGAATGTTTTTCAACTATTTTTTTGTGGGCATTTAGTAAAAACTCAACGTTTTTTTCAGAAGCTAACCTTCCAACAAATAGTATGACAAAGTCTTTTTTCTGAAGATTTAATCTTTTCTTTAATGTTTGGACATAACTTTTATCCACATTTTCTGTGTAAAAACGTTCTACTTCTATTCCGGTTGGCACTATATGAATATTTTTTGTAAACTCGTATTTTTCTTTAAACAGTTTGTATATTTTGTTTGTTGGAACTATTAATTCATGAGCTGTCTTATCACAATAGAATTTTGTTAAATACTCAACTATCTTTTTACTTGATTTATCAAAGTAACCATGAGTTATATAGTGAGTGTAGTCTTCATATAAAGTGTGATAAGTGTGGACTAATGGTATATCAAATTGTTTAGCTAATAAACGCGCAAGGATACCTATACCAAATTCGGTATGAGAATGAATTACATCTAATTTCCAATTTTTCATAGTATTAATCATTGATAAAGGATAGATTCTACTAAGACGATAGTCATAAATACCAATAGGAATTCCGGGGACTCTTACAATTCTTTCTTCTTCATCGTACTCATATTTTAAGGCGTTATCACTAACAGTAACAACATAAACAATGTGTCCCTTTTTTTCTAATGCTTTTTTAAGCATCGCTACACTTGTTGATACTCCATTTATATATGGAGGATATGAATCTGTAAATAAACCTATTCGCATATTTAATCACTTTCCTTTTCAGTACTAAATAAGAAGCCACCTAAAATCATACCAAAATAGTATGTTATAAAACGCCAAACAATTAGTAAAGCATTTAGTAATACTGTTGGCATAAAATTACCAAAGAATTTTACGAAACTATATTCTATTCCACCCGAAGCACCAGGAATTGGTACAAATGAGCCAACTAACAATACATAAGCTGATGAAGTTATAGCAGTCATTGGATTTAAACTGGTGAAGTCATGAAGACCATACATAATAAATAATGGAATTATATATAGGCAAGTTAAGCCAATGAAGTTTATTAGCACTCCAAAGATAAATATTTTTCTTTTTCCTAATAAATCTTTAGAAACATCGTGAAATTCCTCTAGTTTTTCATTCCAGTATGCTTTGGCCTTTGGAATATTTTTTATAATTTTAATTTTTCCTAAGAAGGTAATTACCCAATTAGATACTTTACCAGTTATAGTTTTAGATAGCATTATAACGTATAAAGCTATAGCTACAATTACGTTGATTATAAAGCCTAGTAGTACTAAGTGTTGAAGTAAGGCTACTTTAGGGAATAGATTAAAAGTCCAATTGCAAGCTACCGCTATAACACCATAGATAACTAGAGCAGTTTGATAAAATATGAAATTTTCGATGGTAACACTGGTTGCTTTGCTTACTTTTATTCCATGTTCAGCAATCATATATACTTCCATTGGTTGTCCGCCTGTAGAAAATGGAGTTATACCATTAAAAAACTGAGTTATTATATTATGTTTTATAGCCTCTTTAAATGTTAATTTGTCTTTTTCATTTACACTTCTATATATTATATAAGCTTTTGAAACAATATATATAAAATATAATAGTATGGCTATTAAAAGATAAAAGAGATTTATTTTTGATAGTGTAACAACTATACTTCCAAGATTATCTTTTAAAAGAAAAAAGAGTACTATTATAGTAATTATTAATAAAATTATACTGTTTCTCTTAATACTTTTTATTGTTTCCATCTAATAGTCCTTCCTTAGCAAGATAGCTATCTTTATCAACTAGATAAATATTAGTGCCATTATCTTCGCCTAGGTCTTCAAAGCCTGATTCTAGTACTGTTAGGGATGTTCTAGTATCAGAACTACTAATATTTATAAATACTTCTTCCATTCCTAAACCTTTTATGGCATATGATGTTGCTGATTGTAACATTAATTTTTTAGCACTCTCATTCTTCGAAGGAAGAAGTGTTAAATAGCAAGACTTTATGTCTTTATAACAATCAAGCATACAACCGGATATTAGAGCAGAACTTTCTTCAAGAAATAAGAATTGTTCTACTTCATTTGAAGTCCTTATATAATCATTATAACCAGATTCTGTATACTTATCCTTGGTAGCTTTTAGAGCGTGTGATACTCCAAGGTCTTGAAATGAGTCAGCTTCATAATTTTTGATAAGTTCAGTATGTCTGTTATCATAAGGATTTGCTATTAAAAGGCTTTTATTTGCCATAAGAAGTCACCTACTTTATTACTTCAATTCCTGGTAATTTCTTTCCTTCTAGATATTCAAGAGTTGCTCCTCCTCCAGTAGAGGCATGATATACTTTATCTTTATATCCAAGAGTTGCTGCAGCGGCTACAATATCACCACCACCTAAAATAGCTTTTATATTATTATCAACAAGGTATTTTAAAATTTCTTTTGTTCCTTCTTGATAATTTTCAAATTCATAGACACCTAAAGGTCCATTCCATACTACTATTTTAGCATCTTTTAAGTAATTTTCATATAGTTCTGTTGTTTTTGGACCAATGTCTAGACCTAATTCATTATATTCAAGTTCAGTTATGTCCTTAATTTTAATTGGTGTATCATTTGAATATTCTGTTGTTGCTTTAACATCAACTGGTAAAACTAGTTTTTCAGAATGGTTCTTTAACATTTCTGAACAGAAGTCTAGGCTTTCTTGATCAACTATTGAGTTTCCAACTTCGTATCCTTCAGCTTTTAAGAATGTAAATGCCATTCCACCAGCAATTAATATTTTATCAGCTTTAGTAACTAGGTTTTCAATCACACCTATTTTATCAGCAACTTTTGCACCACCTAATATTACAATAAATGGGTGTTCAGGACTATTTAATTCACTTAAAGCATTTAATTCTTCTTCAATTAAGAAACCTATTGCTGATGTTTCTGGTAGATTAGTTGCTATACCAACATTTGAAGCATGAGCTCTATGTATTGTACCAAAGGCATCGTTAATAAATACGTCGCCAAGAGAAGCCCAGTATTTACCAAGTTCTTCATCATTAGAACTTTCCTTTTTACCGTCTAAATCTTCATATCTAGTGTTTTGAAGTAGAACAATATCTTTTTCTTTCATATTAGAAATAGCTTCTTCTACAGCTTGACCTGTCGTAACAGGAACAAATGTTACTTTCTTATCTAATAATTCACTTAGACGAGTCGCAACTGGAGCTAAGTCATTTTTCTTTAAATCTTCCTCTTCTTTTACTCTACCAAGGTGTGATAAAAGTATGACCTTAGCGTTATGTTCAAGGCAATAATTAATAGTTTTTAAACTAGCTTTGATTCTAGTATCGTCAATTATTTTTCCATCTTTAATAGGTACATTAAAATCACATCTAATTATTACTTTCTTTCCTTCTATATTAATATCTTTTATAGTTTTCATAGGCTAATCCTCCTTATTCATATAAAGTATAGCATTTTTCATTGTAAAAAAAAAGAAATAGAACTGATTTGATAAATATATATACGAAATTAAAAATGTGTTGCCTTTTATAATCAGTTCTTTATTCATTTTTCTACTTTTCCATTAAGTATTTAGCTGTTCTTACCATTTGAGCAGTGTAGCCCATTTCATTATCATACCAAGCTACTACTTTTAGTAATTGTTTTCCGTCTACTTCTAATATGTTAGTAGATAAACCATCTACTACTGAACCAGCTCTTCTGCCGATAACGTCACTTGATACAATAGGATCATCTGTATATTCAAGAGTTTCATTAGTAGCAGCTTTTAAAGCTTTGTTTACTTCTTCTACAGTTGTATTCTTCTTTAATTCTAATACTAAGTCTACTACTGAACCTGTTGTGACAGGAACTCTCATCGCAACACCAGCTAGTTTTCCTTCTAGACTTGGACATACTTTTCCAATAGCTGAAGCTGCTCCAGTTGATGCTGGAACAATGTTTGCTCCGCAGGCTCTCCCACGACGAGCTTTTATTCCTTTTTTGTGAGCTACATCTAAAGTAGCTTGATCATTAGTATAGGCATGAACTGTTGTCATATAACCTTTTTCTATACCGAAAACTTTGTCAATAACGTTTACTACTGGGGCTAAACAGTTTGTAGTACAGCTTGCTGCTGAAATTATTTGTTCATCTCCTGTTAATATTTCATGGTTAACGTTGTATACAATTGTTTTAACGTCTCCTTTTGCCGGTGCAGAAATAATTACTTTTTTAGCTCCAGCATTGATATGAGCCATAGCCTTTTCTTCTGATGTAAATAAACCAGTACATTCAAGTACTACATCAATATCTAAATCTTTCCATGGTAACATAGCAGGATCTTTTTCAGCATAAACTCTTACTTTTCTTCCTCCTACTACAATGTAGTCTCCTTCAAATGTTATTTCATTGATACGATAATTTCCATGATTAGTATCATATTTTAATAGATAAGCTAATTGTTCAGCATCAGTTAAATCATTTATAGCGACTACTTCATAATCACTACTTTCTTCCATTAAACGAAATGCTAGACGTCCAATTCTTCCGAATCCATTTATTGCGACTTTAATCATTGTTAATCCTCCTTATATTTTCATTATATAGTTTTACTTTTTTTGTTTCAATATATTCCATTTTTTTTGACACTTTTAGTTGTAAAAAAATATCCATACACAATATGGATATTAATCTTTAATCATGGAAACAACCATTTCCAATAAATTCTCTTAATATTGAATCTGCTGGTATGTCATCTGCTGGTATTGGTAAGAAAAGTCTTAGGAAATTTATTAATCTTTTTGCTTCTTCATAATATGGAGAATTATTTGGAACTGAATATAGTAATGGCTCAACATATGTTTTTAAAACACCTATTTCATATATTAGAGCTGAATTTATAGTATAATCAGCTTCATCTTGAAATGGGAAGATATATTTTTCTTCACCAGATCTTACACTTGGCCAAGAACGTAATGTATGTTCAACGTCATATCCTCTTGTTCTATTATCACGGATTATTCTTCTTAATAATCTATTATCTGTTGTTGAAACACGATTATGTTCATCCATATTAAGTTCTGTTAAAGCTGAAATATATATTTTAAATTTATTTTCTCTTGGAATATTAGTCAATATTTTTGGATCAATAGCGTGAATTCCTTCTATAACAATGATATCATCGGCACCTAATTTTAACTTGTTGCGATATTCTTTTTTACCTAACGCAAAGTTAAATGTTGGTATAGTTACTTCTTTTCCTTCAAGTAATGAGCCAAGTTGACTATCAAATAGTTTTAAGTCTATTGCTTCTAAACATTCATAATCTGGATTACCATTTTCATCTTTAGGATTATCTTCTCTTTCTACAAAGTAGTCATCCATTGATAATACTTTAGGTTGTAATCCAAAACTTTGTAGGAACATGCATAGTTTTCTTGAAGTTGTTGTTTTTCCAGATGATGATGGGCCGGCTAATAGGACTATTCTTATTTTTTTCTTATTATCATTTATACGTTTAGCTAACATTAGTAATTTATTACTTTGTAATGTTTCATCAATTCTTATTAAGTCACTTATTTTTCCTCTTGATATGACTTCATTTAACTCAACTGAGTTTTCTACCTTCATAATTTTTGCCCAGTCACGATATTCTTGGAATACCTCAAACATACCAGGATGTGGTTCATATTCTTTTATTTTATCTGGGATATAGGTAGTAGGAAATCTTAATAGGAAACCATCTTCTTTTATATAAGTTAAGTCAAATGCACCTAGTTTTCCAGTTGAAGTTGGCATTAGATTATAAAAATAATCATAGTAATTACCTAATCTATATAGTGTTATATAAGTATTTGTGTTATAACGCATTACGCCTGCTTTAACATGTTCTTTTATTTTTTCATAGTACTCGATAGCTTCTAATCTATCAATAGTCATTTTTGATATTGGCATGTCTAAAGAAACAATTCTGTTCATTTCTTCTTTTATGGCAGTTAATTTACTTGAAGTTAAACGGAAGTTTGTTTCTATATAAATACCTTTATCTAGAGAATGTTGTACGACAACATTGGCACTCTTTCCATATAATTTCTTTATAGCGTACACCAAAATAAAAGTCAAACCCGAAATATGAGTTCTATTACCTTCTCGTGAAGTTAGATCTAAAAACTCTATATTCGACTTATCTGTTATTGGTGCGGTTAACTCTTTTAAAATATTATTTACTTTTGCTAAAAGTATTGGATATTTATATTTGCCTTGGAATTGACTAGCTATTTCTTCTAGTGTTATGCCTTTACTTACTTGATATTTATGCTTTCCAATTGTTATTTCAAATGTATCTATCATATAATCACCCTTTTTACCTTTATAATATTATAACATGATTTATTCCATTATTATATGCATATTTTATTTTTTTTACACTATACTATGTATAGGTGATATTATAATGAATTTAGTTCCGATGGTTGTTGAAAAAGAATTTAATGGTGAAAGAAGTTATGATATATTTTCAAGATTATTAAAAGATAGAATTGTATTTATTTCAGGAGAAATTGATGATAATTTAGCAAACAGAGTAATTGCTGAACTTTTATATTTGGATTCTACAGGAAATGAAGACATTAATATTTATATTAATTCTCCAGGCGGATCCGTTTCTGCTGGAATGGCAATATATGATACGATGAATTTTGTAAAAAGTGATGTTTCAACTACTTGCTTGGGTATTGCGGCTAGTATGGCAGCTTTTTTACTGTCATCTGGTAAGAAAGGAAAACGTTATATCTTACCTAATGCTGATGTTATGATTCATCAACCATTGGGTGGCGCGCAAGGACAAGCTACAGATATTAAGATAGCATCTGACAGAATTATTGATTTAAGGAAAAGATTAAATAGGATACTTTCTAAAAATACTAGTCAGTCCTTAAAGAGAATTGAAAAAGATACAGAAAGAGATAATTACTTGAGTGCGAAAGAAGCTTTTGGATATGGACTTGTCGATAAAATCATTACAGAAAAAAGTTCTAGAATTTAAGATATCAAAAAGAGAAAAGTAAATTAGTTACCTTTCTCTTTTTGTGTTAATTTTTCTAGTCTTTCAGCTAATTCTTTTATTTTTCTGAAACGATGGTTTAAACCTGATTTAGTAATTGGTTTACCTGTTTCTAAAGTAATTATTTC
This sequence comes from bacterium, assembly GCA_963656615.1. GTDB lineage: Bacteria > Bacillota_I > Bacilli_A > RF39 > UBA660 > CAG-877. The sequence goes on from CAVKJF010000001.1 coordinate 15,417, forward strand.
ACTTAATTCTTTTAGCGAAGACTCTGGATATTTTTTACGATAGTCAAAAGCTTGTTTTGTTTTTTCGTCTAATAATGTATAACCAGATGCTTCTTCAATAATTTTAATTTGTTCTAATTGCTTTTCAGCAGTTAAGAATACTTTATCCATATTTGCTTGTTCACAATTATTTAGTCTATTAGTTTGATTCTTTTTTTCTCTATAAATTCTAGCATTTTCAAAGAATAAAACAGCTTTATTAGCGCCTAGTATTTTTATATAGTCGCTGATTTTTTCAGCTTCTTTTATGTATATCATATATCCTTTTTCTCTATTTAGTATTTTGGCGTTTAAGTCAAAGATATTTAATAGTTTTTGGATAAAGACTGCCTCCCCTGGCTTTGATATTAATAATTCCATATGATATCTAGAAGTTTGTGGATTATTTATACTACCAGTACATAGGAAGCTTCCTCTAAGGTAAGCTCTTATTTCTTCATTAGCACCAACGATATAAGTTGGTGGTGTATCTAAGTAATTATTATTTCCATCATAGTATCCAAGGTCTTTTAAAATTGTAGGTAGCTTTTGATTTAATGATAGTAAATAAAGATTTTTTTTATTGAAATTTAAATTGTCTTTAATTTCTACGTTTAAGTCAACTTCATATAGTTTTTGAAAGAAACTTTGTAATCTGTCTATTGTAAATTCATTTTCTGTTGTTAGAAAAAGAGTGTCATTATTTATGTAGGCATTATTTCTAACAAAGCCAGATAATTCCGCTATCATTTCAGAATTTGTAGTTGGTAAAGAAGATATTTCTTGTTTTATTTCTACTGTGTATGACATGTTACTTCCTCATTAAATATGAAAATATTAGGGAACTAAGTTTTAAACTATTGTGTCTTAGAATGTTATCTTCTAGAACTATTAAGTCATCTTCAATTAATTCAACACCTAATTTTTCTATGTTTTCATAGTCTATTTTTACTGGTTCTTTTTGTTCCGCTGTTGAATATCTTTCCGCAACACTTTTATTTATTTTTGTATTGCTTGCAATGACAACATCTATTTTCTTTTTATTTAAATATTTGTTTAATAAGGTAATATGATCACTTACTGTATAGCCATCTGTCTCACCTGGTTGAGTTACAAAGTTACATAAATACATTATTGGCGCTTTGGTATTATCTAATACTTCTTGCACTTCTTTACAAATAATGTTAGGTAAAATTGAAGTATATAAACTTCCCATACTAAATATTATTAGGTCTGCTTCTTTTAAAGCATCTAATACTTCGTCTAATACCTTTGGTTCCTCTTTATAATAAATTCTTTCAAATTTTCTATTTGATTTTGTAATTTGGGCTTCACCTTCAATAATATTTCCATCTACATCTTGACCCATAAGAGTTAGTTGAGAATCTTCTGATATTGGAAGAACTTTATGTTTAACATCTAATAATTTACTTAAACTGGCAATTGAATCCTTTAAAGAACCTGTTATATCAAGCATAGCTGTTAGGATTAAGTTTCCTAAAGCATGTCCATCTAAGTCACTAGATGTATTAAAACGATATTCCATCATTTTCTTTATTGGTTCATCTATTCCAGAAAGCGAAGTGATAACTCTTCTGATATCACCTACTGCTGGAGTATGAAATTCTTCTCTTAATTTACCTGTAGAACGTCCATTATCTGATACTGTTATTACAGCTGTTATATCTATTGGGAATTCTTTTAGACCTCTTAGTAGATAGGAAATTCCTGTTCCACCACCTAACACTACTACTTTTTTATACATAATGATCACCTCGTTTCCGATAATACTTTATGGCACTTTCTTCTTCTTTTTTTGCCATATCTTCGCTATATAATCTTTTATCGTTTTCGGAACTTTTAAATATATTGTAAACAAATAGGAATATACCTACTATAACAAAAATTACTGATACTATTTGGGCTACTTTTATAGAACCTATCATTAGTGAGTCTGTTCTCATAGCCTCTATAAAGAATCTTCCTGTTCCATACCAAAATAAATAGAATCCCGTTAATTGTCCTCTTTTTAAATATTTGAACTTTCTTAATATTAACATAGCAATGAATCCAGATAAACACCAAGTAGATTCATAGAAGAAAGCTGGCTCTCTATATTCTCCTAAGATGTACATATTTTTAATTATAAATTCTGGTACACCTTGAGATTGTAACTCTTTAAATGTAGTTATATGTCCATAGGCCTCACCATTTACAAAGTTTCCCCAACGACCAATGGCTTGGGCGATAATTAATCCTACTACAATTATATCTAACATTTGAATATAATTTACCTTATTCTTTTTACAATAGAATATTATAAATATTAGGGCAGCAAAAATACCACCATGAATAGCTAGACCGCCGTTCCATATTGCAAAAATCTCTATAGGATTTGCTAGATAATATTGAAGATTAAAAATTACATAGTAAAGTCTAGCGCCGATTAAGCCAATTATTATTGTATTAAAAATTAAGTTTACAAGGAAATCTTCATCTAATTTTTTCTTTCTTGCTTCTTTAAAAATTAATATACTGGCAACTAACATACCTATAAATATAATAATTGAATACCAGTATATTTGTATTGGACCTAAATCAACAGCTACTCTATCCATGAATTTTTACCCTCTTTACTATTTTTTTAATTATTTCTTCCATTATGAAGTTCATTATTGATAATAATATTGCTACAAAAAAAGCGATAAAGATATTAGTTAAATCAAAGTGAGAACCAAGTATCCAGTCAGCTAGTTTTAAGATGAATAAGTTTATGAATGGATAAAATAGTCCTAGTGTTATACCAATAATAGGTATAGTTATAGTAAATAGTATTGGTTTTAAGACTTTATTTAATATGTATATAACAAATACGATTAAAATTGAATATAAGAAGAAATGGTTTTGATCGATATGAACACTTTTAAACAGTGTACTCACAAGGATAAATACTATTATATAACCAATCATATAAAGTAGCCATTCTATAAATTTATTTAATCTTACTACATTTTTCTCTTTGATAACTAATCGCAACTTTATCACCTCTACAGTATCTTCGCTAAAAATTGACCTGTATATGATTTAGGATTTTTGGCAATATGCTCTGGTGTACCTTTATCTACAATGGTTCCACCTTCGTCTCCACCCTCTGGTCCTAAATCTATTATGTAATCAGCAACTTTTATGACGTCTAAGTTATGTTCAATAACTACCACTGTATCCTTATTATCTACTATTTTTTGTAAAATTGCAAGTAAGCGCTTGATATCATCTGTATGTAATCCTGTTGTTGGTTCATCTAAGACAAATAATGTTTTACCGGTTGCTCTTTTTTGAAGTTCTTTGGCTAGTTTTACTCTTTCGGCCTCACCACCGGATAATGTTGGTGCACTTTGTCCTAATTTAATGTATCCTAGTCCAACGTCTTCTAGTACTTGTAATTTATTTTTTATTTTAGGAATATTGTCAAAGAATTCTAGAGCTTCGCTTACACGCATATCTAGTACTTCAGCAATATTTTTATTTTTATATTTTATGTTTAGAGTTTCTCTATTATACCTTGTACCATGGCATACTTCACATGGAACATATACATCTGGTAAGAAGTGCATTTCTATTTTCTTTACACCATCTCCACGGCAGGCTTCACAACGTCCACCTTTTACATTGAAAGAAAATCTGTTCTTTTCAAAGCCATACATTTTAGATTCTTTTGTTGTTGTGAAAAGAGTTCTGATATCATCAAATACACCAGTATATGTTGCTGGATTTGATCTTGGAGTTCTGCCTATTGGATTTTGAGATATAGCGACTAATTTATCTATATTGTCCATTCCTAATATTTTTTTGTAGTCTCCAGGTTTTTCTTTTGAATGATATAACTTGTTAGATACAGCCTTACATAATATTTCATTTATAAGGGTACTCTTTCCAGAACCAGAAACTCCAGTTATACATGTAAGTGTTCCTAGAGGGATATCTACATCAATATCTTTTAGGTTATTCTCACTGGCTCCTCTAATTTTTAAATATTTTCCAGTGCCTTTTCTTCTTTTTTCAGGTATTTCGATACACTTTTTTCCTGATAAGTACTGTCCAGTAATGCTGTTTTCATTTTTCATTACTTCTTCTGGAGTACCGGCTGCAATAACATGTCCACCTTTATCTCCAGCGCCTGGTCCGATGTCTACTAAATAGTCTGCTGCTAACATTGTATCAGTATCGTGTTCAACAACAATAAGAGTATTTCCTAAATCACGCATTTCTTTCATAGAATTAATTAATTTCTCATTGTCTCTTTGATGAAGTCCAATACTTGGTTCATCTAAAACATATAATACGCCAGTTAGATGTGAACCAATTTGTGTTGCTAATCTGATACGTTGGGCTTCACCACCGGATAATGTTCCAGCACTTCTACTTAATGTTAAGTATCCTAAGCCAACATTTGATAAGAAAGCTAATCTTTCGTTTATTTCTTTTAGAATTAAGCTAGCTATTTGTTTTTCCGACTCTGTTAATTTTAGATTTTTAAAGAAATCTACTAACTGTTTAATACTCATACATGTTACTTCATAAATATTTTTCTTAGCTATTTTTACAGATAAGACATTATCATTTAATCTAGCACCTTTACAAGTATCGCATTCATACTCAACCATGTAGTTTTCTAGCCATTCTCTAATCCATGAAGAACTTGTTTCCATATAACGTCTTTCTAAGTTATCAATTATTCCTTCATAATAATCAATAGAATTCATTATATTTCCTGACTTTGTAGCGTAATTAAAACGGATAGGCTCAGTTGAGCCATGTAGTACTATTTGTTGCTCTTCTTTTTTTAGTTTTCCGAATGGTTTATCCATATCTATTTTATAGTGTTTACATACACATTCTAATTTTTTATAGTAAATTCCGTCTTGATCATCACTTAAAGTTTTGATGCAGCCTTCATTAATACTTAGAGTTTTATCTGGTATAACTAAGTCTTCATCTATTTGTAATTTAATTCCTAGACCTTTACAGTCTGGACAAGCACCATATGGGGCATTGAAACTAAATACCCTTGGTTCTAATTCTGGTAATGAGAACTCACAATGTGGACATGCAAATTGTTCTGAGAAGACTAGTTCTTTAGCATTTTCACCTAGTATTTGTACAACGGCTTTTCCTTCGGCTAATTTTGTTGCTATTTCTAAAGCTTCAAACACTCTACTTCTAGAATCTTCTTTTAAAACTATCCTATCTACAACAACATCAATGGAATCTTTTTTGTTTTTTTCTAAAGTAATGTCATCACTAAGGTCTAACATTTCACCATTGACACGTACTCTTACAAATCCTTCTTTACGAAGTTTTTCAAATAATTCTTTATGCGTTCCTTTTTCACCATGAACTACTGGAGACATTATAATAATTTTAGTTCCTTCTTTGTATTCCAAAACTTTATTAGTCATTTCTTCAACACTTTGTGAAGTTATAGGAATATTATGATTAGGACAGTATGGTACACCTATTCTTGCGAATAATAGTCTTAAATAATCATATATTTCTGTTACGGTACCAACTGTTGATCTTGGGTTGTTTGATGTTGTTTTTTGGTCAATACTAATAGCAGGAGATAATCCTTCTATACTATCAACATCTGGCTTTTCAGAATTACCTAAAAATTGTCTAGCATAGGCAGAAAGACTTTCAACATATCTTCTTTGTCCTTCAGCATAAATAGTATCAAATGCTAAACTACTTTTTCCAGAACCTGATAAACCTGTCATAACAATAAGTTTATTTTTTGGTAGTTCTATATCTATATTTTTTAAATTATTTTCTCTTGCACCTTTAACAATAATTTTATCCATGTAAATCACCTGTTTCATATTATAGCATATTTTTAGTGTTTTATTTCGACTAATTTCTGGTTTTGAGACCAAAAAATACCAGATTTGTAATATCCTGGTATTTAATTTATTTTTTCAACAGAAAACTGTTGAAAAAAGTTTTTTGAATTTATGTTTTCCACAATAATTGTTAATTACTTTTCATTTCAAAAAGTATGTCTCTTAATTCCATAGCTCTTTCAAAGTCAAGATTTCTAGCAGCTTCACGCATTTCTTCTTCAACTGATTCCATAAGTAAAGCTTGTTCTTTCTTACTTGGCTTTTTAGTCTTTTTGCCTTTTACAGTATCAACATTACTAATTACTTCACGTATTTCTTTTTTAATAGTAGTTGGTGTAATATTGTGTTCTTCATTATATTTTTCTTGTATCGCTCTACGTCTAGCAGTTTCTGATATGGCTTGTTCCATAGAATCTGTAATTTTATCTCCATACATGATAACATGACCAGAGGCATTACGAGCACATCGTCCTATTGTTTGAATAAGACTTCTAGTACTTCTTAGGAATCCTTCTTTATCAGCATCAAGGATAGCAATAAGTGAAACTTCTGGAATATCAATTCCTTCTCTTAATAGGTTTATACCAACTATAACGTCATATTTTCCAGCTCTTAAGTCGTGAATAATTTGCATTCTTTCTAGGGTTTTGACTTCAGAGTGTAAATATGCCACTTTTATATCTAGTTCTTTTAAATAGTTTGTTAGTTCTTCAGACATTCTAATAGTTAAGGTTGTTACTAAAACTCTTTCGTCTTTTGCAATTCGTGTTCTGATTTCACCGACCAAGTCATCTATTTGTCCTTCTGTTTTTCTAACTTCAACAGTTGGGTCAAGTAGTCCAGTTGGTCTAATAATTTGTTCAACATAATGATTATTTGTATGTTCTAATTCTAAGTCACCTGGTGTTGCGGAAACATATATTACTTGATTTAGTTTCTTTTCAAACTCATCATATTTTAATGGTCTATTGTCAAGTGCACTAGGTAGACGGAAGCCATATTCTACAAGGTTCATCTTTCTAGCTCTATCTCCATTATACATTCCTCTAACTTGAGGAAGTGTTACATGAGATTCATCTACTACTAATAAGTAATCATCTGGGAAGAAGTCCATTAAGGTAACTGGTGTTTCTCCTCTTTTTCTACCAGCCATTGGTGCAGAATAATTTTCTATTCCAGAACAAAATCCGGTTTCTTCTAACATTTCTATATCGTAATTAGTTCTTTGTTCTAGTCGTTCGGCCGCTACTAATTTATTTTCTTTTTTCAACTCTATAAGGCGTTCTTTTAATTCTTCTTTTATTCTTTCTATCGCAGCATGTAGTTTTTCATCAGAAACGACGAAGTGACTTGCTGGAAAGATACTGATATTTTTCTTATTACTGATAATGGCACCTGTTAGAGTATCAATTTCACTAATTCTATCTATTTCATCACCAAAGAATTCTATTCTAAAGCCGGTTGTATTCTGGTTTGCTGGAATTATTTCTAATGTATCTCCTCTAACTCTGAAGGTACCACGTTTAAAATCTAAGTCATTACGTTCATATAGCATATCGACTAATTTTGTTAATACTTGATTTCTTTCGGTTTTATCGCCAACTGATAATGTTAACATTTTATTTTTATATTCTTCTACTTCACCAATACCATAAATACAAGAAACTGACGCAACTACAATGACGTCTCTTCTTGATAGTAAAGCTGAAGTTGCAGCATGACGTAATTCATCTATTTCATCATTAATAGATGAGTCTTTTTCGATATATGTATCAGTTGATGGTACGTAAGCCTCTGGTTGATAATAATCGTAGTATGATACGAAGTATTCTACTTTATTTTCAGGGAATAATTCTTTTAATTCGGAATAAAGTTGGCCAGCTAGAGTTTTATTATGAGCTAGTACTAGTGTTGGCTTATTTACTTTGGCAATAACGTTAGCTACAGTGAAAGTTTTTCCAGTACCGGTTGCGCCTAAAAGTACTTGTTCTTTTTTACCTTCATTTAGTCCTTTGACTAGTTCATTTATTGCATTTGGTTGATCTCCAGATGGTTTGTATTTTGAAACTAGTTTAAACATAAAGAATCACTCTCCTTATTAAAGCTATATATAAATGAATTTCTTTTATTATTATGCTTGATATTTCTTTATTAATTCCTATATAAACTTGTATATGTTATTTTAGCACTTTTTATATAGGAAAACAACTTTCTCCTTTCTTTAACTCGTGTCTTTCATACAGTCGCATTAGAGGTTGTAACATATATTATTTTAGGAGGATGATATGAATGTGTGATGATAATTGTGGTAAAAGACATTTACAAGGTTCTAGAGTTTGCTACATAGCAGGGCCGACTGGGCCAACTGGTTTGACTGGACCAACTGGACCGACTGGACCAACTGGGCCAACGGGACCGACTGGGCCTTCCGGTGTTGAGAATAGTTCGTTTGGTAGAAAATATGACAACTCTGAAAGTACAATTACCTTAGAGGCTAATATTGCTAATACTGTTCCTTTAGGTAGTACAGGTCCAGCATCTAATGTGGCTACTGGTACACAAAATGCATTAACAATAACAGAAGCCGGTAATTATAAAGTTGATTATTACTTTTCTGGATCTACTAGTGCTAATGCAAATGTAACTGTTGAAATAAAACAAAACGCTACACCAATTGGAAGCACTACAATCACAAAGGATACTATAGCTAATCAAGAAGTAGACTTTGTTGGTAGTTCTATAAATGCTTTTGCAGCAGGTGACAACATAAGTATAGGAATAGAGGCTGATACCGCTGTTACTGTTACTCCAGCAACTGGTACTGGTGCTTATTTAAATATTGTTAAACTATAATTCCATAATAAAAGCAGTTCTTCTTCAATAAGAAAACTGCTATTTTTTATGTTAATATTTCTTTGTAAAAAGTTTCTTTATAAATAATATTATTTTACTTAAACTAGTTATAATTAATAGTATTACAAATATTACACCTAGTGATAGTAAGAATCCTTTTAATGTTCTTAAGAACAAAATATATTTTCCAATCTTTGCTATTTTAAATTCATATGTACCAAGTACATCTGAATTTTTAATTGTTGATGTTTCATTTTCACCTACTATATCAATAGTTTTATTTTCAATGTCAGTACTTTTCACTTTTCCATAAGCTATTTTATTTTCATCTGTAGTATAAATTATTAAAGAATCTTCTTTTAAATCTGTGTCAATATTTTGATTTATGATTATTAAGTCATCTTTTTTTATTTGTTTTTCTTCATAGCTTTTATCAGTTATTAAGAATCTGTGATTCTCTATTGTAAATGGCTTTCCATTATAGAATACATTTTGTAGAAAAATCACTAGAATTATAACACTTATTATAGCTAGAAAGATGCTGATAATTTTAACTAATGTATCTCGCATAATATTATCTCCTTATATACTTATTATTATATTATAGATATATCACATTATGGAAATCATGTCAAAAAAAGTATCTATTATGATACTTTATTTTTTACTTAAATATACCAGAAAATTTATCCTTGATTCTGTTATAAAGACTTTTTAAATTTGTTCCAAGATTTGAATCAGTTACTTTATCTAATCTATCAAAACCTTTATTCCAGTTGTCTTCTAGATATTCTTTTCCTTCTTCAAAATGATCTTCGAAGTATTCTTTTCCTTCTTCAGCGTGATCTTTTAAATATTCTTTTCCTTCTTCTAAGTGATCTTCGAAGAATTCTTCTCCTTCACTTGCATTTTTTTCTAAATACTCTTTACCTTTTTCTAAATGATCATTAAAGTATTTAATTCCTTCTTCAACTTTTTCTTGAACCATAGAGTTATGGTCTTCAATCTTTGATGAAATTTGATTATTAAGTGCTACATTACCATTGATAGTACCAATAGCTAAAGCAGTAACTAAAAAATTCATAATTTCCTCCTTCAATATTCGTTTTTTTGACAAATAACATACAAATGATAGTCATCTGTCTGATATATATTATCATATTCATGCTCTTTTAGCAAGTTTTGGCTAATTAGTTATTTTTTTTGTCACTTTTATTGACAGAAAGACTGATAAAATAATTTACCAGTCTTATCTATTATATTCTTTAGTTTTTTATTTTGTTACTATTGATGTACCTATAAAAATTATATTGTTGATAATACTAAATTATAGATGCTTGTTCTATTGAATTTGAAGTTTCATTTGAGTAGAGCGTTTGATATACTTTTGATTTCTTTAGTAACTCATCATGAGTGCCAAATGATTCTAGTTTACCTTTATCGATTATATTTATAACATCAGCATCTACAATTGTTGATAATCTATGGGCTACAATGATTATTGTATGATCTTTTACTAAATCATCTATAGTTTTCTTTATATATTCTTGAGACTCATTATCTAATGCAGAGGTTGCTTCATCAAATAGAATTATTTTAGTATTTAACATAAGCGTTCTAGCAATTGCTAAACGTTGTTTTTGTCCACCAGATAAATTAATTCCACCTTCTCCTATTACGGTGTCATATTTCTTTGGTAAGGACATTATATAATCATCGATATAAGCTCTTTTACAGTATTCTCTTACTTCTTTTAAAGTTACATCTTTCTTTACTAGTTTGAAGTTATCAATAATTGATAAGTTAAATAGGAATGGTGCTTGCCTTATAATTGAAATATTGTTTCTTAAAGATTCTTCGGTTAAGTCTTTTATATTTACACCATCTATTAATATTTCTCCTTTGGTTGTATCAAAGTATCTTAATAATAAGTTGAAAATAGTGGATTTACCATTACCTGATTTTCCTACTATAGCTATCTTTTTGTTTGGTAATAGTTTTAAATTTAGACCAGTTAATGTATAGTCCTCTTCTTCGGAATACTTGAATTTTACATTTTTAAATTCTATTACTCCTTTGTTGTTAACTAAAACTTTGCTGCCAAACTTTTCATCTTCATACAATTTATTATCAATTATTTCTCCTATACGTTTTAGAGAAACTGTTACTTTATTGTAGCTAACACCAAATTCTGAAATACTTTCCACAACTTCATCAATACGCCAGATATACATTTCTAGCATAATAAATGTAGCGTATGTTATCTTACCTTGTATAAAATAATATCCGGCAGTAAATAGGATTATTAATTGTAGTATGAAGTAGCTTAAATTATTTAAACTGTAATACCAAGCCTCATAGTTTTTAATTTTTTTAGTACTTGCAAATAAGCCTGATAGTTGATTTTTAATATTTTCTTCAATATTTTTCTTTATACCTAAAGATTTTATTTCTCTGATACCTGTAATGTTTTCGGTTGCGACTTTAACATAAGCATCAGACTGTTTTTTTATTTCTTCTTGGGTCTTTTTAATTCTAGGGAAATACTTAGTTGAAATGAATCCCATGACAAATCCAAAAACTATCACTTCTATACCTATAACAAAAGATATAGAGAACGCTAAAAATAAGATAATTACAACAGCTAAACTTTTACAAGTTAGCTTTATTAGTTTCGCTAAAAGTTCCATTACTCTATCTGGATCGTTATAAAGTCTATTAATAAACTCGCCAACTCCTATGTCTTCAAAAGCCTTTGCTGGTAATGAATCAATTTTTTTGTATAAATCCATGCTAACATTTTGAATAAATTTTATTTCTAAATAATTATATAACTTATTGGTTGGTACTTGTAATATAGAAAATACTAATATGTAGATACCTTCCCAAGAAATTAAATATTTAGCAAAATTATAAACGTCCTTTAAAATAAGAAACTCCAACGCTTTTCCCCAGAAATATGCCGCAAATAATACTGGTAAATAGGTACATAGTACTAGTAATATATAAATGATTAATTTAATTTTATCTTCTTTTAAATATCGCCATAATATTCTAAAATTACTTGCTTTTTTCATTATATCCATCCTTTCTTGCATAATAAAAGAGACCTAATGGCCTCTTGATTTTTATATATTAAAAACAAGTGAGAATACATTTATTCCCAAATCGGCCATTATTACTTCTAATTTTTTTCATTTTGCTTGTTGCTCTTATAACCATATTCTCACTCCTCTCTCTTCAAATTCAATTTCATGGTATCATATTATTTTATGTCTGTCAACCTTTTTTTGATAACATTATTTTATTTCGTTTAAATTACCATTTAGGATAATTGGATTAAATCCTATAATTTCATCTTTTAATAAACCTTCTGGAATATCATTCATCATGTAAATTTTCTTTCCCAATCTGAAAGCGTCATACATTTCTAAGAATGTTGCCCCTCCAATATAATTATCAATGCCATTTTTTGTATAATTTAGAACTAAAACACTATCTACCTTTGAAATAACTTCTTCACTATGCTTAATCATACCTGCTTTCCAGTCAGCATGTTTGTTAGTTCCACGATATTTAGCCTCTGTTTCTGGAGCATCATAACAATTAGGTAAAGTTACAATATGACCTGATTTTTCTAATTCCTTTTTTATAGCTGGGATTTTGTTGTAAAAGGCTTTACTACAAATTATAAATATTTTCATTTCTTATCACCAAGGTAATTATATTATATATAAGTATATGTTGCAAATCAAAAAGAAAAAAGTATATATTTCTATATACTTTTAACGGTTATTCCATTTAGATGGGAAGTTAACATATCTTGTTGGATTAATTGTATTCTTTTTATATTCTTCCCAAGTACAACCTCCACCTCTATTCCAATCACAATTAGTAATTTCTAAATGTAAATGCGGCCCGGTTGAGCATCCGGTTGAGCCCATGTAGCCGATAATAGTAAATGGTGTTACTACTTGACCTTCTGATATAGCTCCAAAACTTCTTAAGTGAGCGTATGTTGAATATATGTATTTTCCACCAATATTATGTCTTATTTTAACAACAAGTGCCCTACCGTTACATCCATAACTACAGTTTCCACCATTGCGCCAGTCACCTGACTTACAATTATCATAGTAAATCTTAAATACAGTACCCGTTGCGATAGGATAAACCGCAATAGCTTTGTCTGAACTAGAAAGGTCCATTCCTAAGTGACCACCATAGCCATAATATCCTTGAGTAATGTATCCATATTGCATTGGTCTATAGAAACCATTTGCACTAGGAGTTGATCCACCGCCTGTAGATTGTTCAATTCTATATTGACAAGCTCGAATATCTTCATTTGCTCCACAACCTAGTTTTTTATAATATGCAACATTTGCTTGAGCAGCTTTAATCTGTTCTTCTATAGTTGGCATTGTTTCTCTTATAGCCATAGAATCAGCCGCAATTTTAGCTCTTTCACTTTCTAAGCTTTCTTTAAGTGAATTTAGTTCTACTTTTTTCTGAGCTAATTCTTTTTGTTGAGATTTGTTTTTTTCAATTAATTCTTCTAACTCTTTAATTAAATTATCATTATACTCAGTTAATTGTTCTACAACTGATAATCTATAAATCATATCTGTGATATCTGTTGCGCCAAAGGCATACTCTAAGTAAGCATTATCACCATTGGATATTTGATAATATTCTATTATCCTTTTACTTTCTTCACCTTTTTCTTTTATCTCTTCATTACTTTTTTCTATTTCATCTTGTAAACTATTAATTTCTTCTTCTGCCGATGCTATTTGCTTTTCAATACTAGATATTTTACTTCTTATTTGTGCGATTTCAGCATCGTTTTTGGCTAAATTATCTTTTTTATCTTGAAGTTCTTTAGTATACTTTGCAACTTCATCTTCAAATTGCTTTATTGTTTTAGCACTTGTATTAATTGGTAGTGCTACAAGTGTCATTAAAAGAGCAATTATTACTGTTACTGATACTATCTTTGTCTTTTTCATTATATCTTTAAATATTTCTTAACAGCACTCGCACTACCGATCATACCTACTAAGATTCCTATTATTATAACCATTAGAGAAGTTGTATATATAAATGGCTCTGGTTTTATTAAGACTATTAATTTTGAAAATAAGTATCCATCAAAATGTTTATAAAATGCCATGTAACCATATGTAGTGAATATTATTGGTATTATAGAACCTAGCACACCAAGTATCATACCTTCAATTATAAATGGGGTTTTAATAGTAAAGTTACTTGCTCCTACTAATCTCATGATACCAATTTCTCTTTTTCTAGCTGATATTGTTAATTTTATAGTATTAACAATTAGGAATACGGTAACTACTATTAGGGCAATTACTACTCCATAAGTAACATTTTTTATTGAAGTAAAAGCAGATACTAGTTTTTCTACCATTCCTTCTCCATAACGTACAACTGATACTGAATCAATTTTTTTTATTCTATCAGCTGTTGTTTTTATTTTTTCTATTTCTTTTACTTTTACTTGATAAGTATCTTTTAAAGGGCTTTCTCCTTCATCGTAACCGTCTAATACTTTAGCAAATACTTCTGACTCTTCTCTCATTTGTTCTTTTACTTGATCTTTTGAAATAAAGGTTATTTTCTCGACATTTGATATTTTATCTAATTCTTTTTTTACATCCTTTATGTCATTTGCGTCAGCGTCCCTATCTAAGAAAACAACTATTGTTAGATCTTTTTCTATTTCATCTGTAAAATTATTAATATTTAAAGAGGCCATTATAGCAATCGCTACAATAATTAAAGTTATTGTAATACAAGAAATGGAAGCTAGTGATAAACTAAAATTTCTAATTACACTTTTAAAGGCATCTCTAAAACTTCTACCTAACATTCTAAATAGCTTCATTATCATAGACTCCCTTCTCTTTAAAGTTAACTAAATGTCCATCTTTTAATATTAAAACTTGCTTTTTCATTTTATTAACGATGTCTTTATCATGAGTTGCCATTATAATCGTTGTTCCTCTTGATTTATTAATGTCATCTAACACTTTCATTATTTCCATACTTTTTTCTGGATCAAGATTTCCGGTAGGTTCATCACATAATAATAATTTTGGGTTATTTACTATGGCTCTTGCTATCGCAACACGTTGTTGCTCACCACCGGATAACTGATCTGGATAGTTATGTATTTTATTTTTTAGACCTACATCTTCTAAAGCCTTTAGTACTTTTACTCTTATTTCATCTTTTCTAGCACCTATTACTTCTAGGGCAAAAGCAACATTTTCATATACTGTTAGTTTAGGAAGAAGTCGATAGTCTTGGAAAACTATTCCTAACTTTCTTCTTAGCTTGTATACCTTCTTATTTCTTAGCTTAGCAACATCTAGACCACCAACAATAATTTGTCCTTTCGTGGGCTTTTCTTCGCGATATAGCATCTTTATTAATGTACTTTTTCCGGAACCAGAGCCGCCGATAACAAAGACAAATGAGCCTTTTTCTATTGCTAAATTTAAATCATAAATGGCGGTAACACCATTTTTATATTTCTTTTCAACATGTTTAATTCTGATTAAATCCATATTATCAACCATCCTAACTACTTTAGTATAACATAGTTTTAACAAGAAAAAAAGAGAGGATAGTTACCTTTCTTTTCCATTTACATTATTTACCGCCTACTACTTCGTATGCATCAGTTACCACGAAAAAGGCATCTTTATCAATTATTTTTATACCTTCTGTTACTCGATAATATTCACTACTTGGTACTACAGTTAAAACCACCTTATTCTTTTTATTTAAGAATCCACCCTTAACGTCAAAAACTGTTACACTGTGACCTAGTGTTCTAATGATATAGTCTTTGATTTGAGCTTCTTCTGATGTAATTATATAGAAAGCTTTGTTATTAGATATTCCGAGCAATACTTTATTAATAATTATACTATTTAAGTAGATTAAAATAATGGCATACATAACATTAGTAGAACCAAAGAATATTCCGCCAATTAATACTACTGTTATATTTATAACGGCACTAGTTTTGGCAATTGGTATTTTGCAATACTTCTCTAGTATTTGACTTATTACAGGTAATCCACCATTATTGTAGCCAGTTTTATACATGAGACCATTGGCAATTCCATTTAAGACACCAGCAAACAAAGTTATTGTAAACATATCACTATAATCCATTTGAATTATATCTGTTAATGGTTCAGTTATTTTTACAAAAAATGGATAAAGAACACTAGCTAATATGGTGACTGCTGTTACTTCTGGTCCTAAGTACATAAGACTTAAAAGAGCACATATGATTGATACTATTAATATCATTAGAGCTGGATCTATTCCATAAACATAATTTGTTATTGTAGCAATACCACCAGCACCTCCAGTTACTAAATTAACTGGTAATAGAAAAAGATTATATACTATTGCACTAAAGAATAATGATACGACTAGCATAGTGATTCTTTTTCCGACTTTTTTCTTTTTTAATTTTCCTATTACATCATCCATATCATTCTCCTCCGAATACTTCGTAAGCATCTGTTACTACAAAGAATGCATCTGGATCAATTTCAGATATTCCTTCTTTTAATCTGTAATAATCTTTAGTAGGTAATACACACATTAATACTGTTTGTTTTTCTTTGGCAAAGCCACCTTTAGCATTGAATACGGTAACACCATGGTTTAAATATTTTAAGATATACTCTTTAATAGCTTGTTCTTCATCAGTTACGATATAGAATGCTTTACTGTCTGAGATACCTAAAATTACACGATCTGATATTAAACTAATTATATAAAGGGTAATAATGGCATATAGTAATTTGTTTGTACCAAAGACAAACGAAGATAAAACTACAATTGTCCCATCTGTACATAGAATACTTTTTCCAATACTTAATTTTAAATACTTATTTATTAATTGACTAAGCACATCTGTTCCGCCACCGGTATATCCTGCTTTAAAAATCATACCAGCTCCAAAACCATATAGGACACCACCAAAGACTGCTGATAACAATAACTGTGAGTTATCTATATCTATATAGGTTCCTATATCTGAAGTTAGTTTTACACATATTGGAAAAACTAATGATCCAAGTATTGAACCTCTTGTTTTTTCTTTACCTAAAAATATATAACTAATTATTAATAAAATAATATTTCCAATTAAAATCACAGTAGAATAGTCGAATTTGAATAATTCATTTAGAATAATGGCAATACCACCTACACCACCGGCAACAATGTCGTTTGGCGCAAGAAATAAGTTATACGCTATGGCAACCAAAAAACAGCCGATAATAAATCTGACTAATCTTTTGTATTTAGATTTTTCTCTTATTTCTTCTAATATTCTAAAATTTTTTTTCTGTGAAAAAATTCTCATATTATAACCCTCTTTTTAAACTTGCTTCAATAAAATCATCTAAATCTCCATCTAATACTTTAGAAACATTACTTGTTTCATAATTAGTACGGTGATCTTTTACTAGTGAATATGGATGCATTACATAACTTCTAATTTGTGAGCCAAACTCAATATTCATCTGGTCACCTTTTATTTGTTTTAATTCCTTTTCTTGTTCCTCATATTTTTTTAGTAATAATTTATTTCTTAAAACTTTCATCGCTTGTTCTTTATTTTGAATTTGACTACGTTCATTTTGACATGTTACTACTATTTTAGTAGGTAAATGTGTTATTCTTACGGCTGAGTCTGTTGTATTTACTCCTTGTCCTCCACAACCTGATGAACGATAAACATCTATTTTTAAATCTTTTTCATCTATTTCTAGACTATTATCTTGTTCTATTTCTGGAGTTACTTCAATGGACGCAAAAGATGTATGTCGACGATTGTTAGAGTCGAATGGAGATAATCTTACTAAACGATGAACTCCTTTTTCATTTTTTAAATATCCATAAGCATTCAAACCTTTTATAAGAAGTGAAGCACTTTTTATACCAGCTTCATCTCCTGCTTGATAATCTAATATTTCTATTTTATAGTTTTTCTTTTCACACCAGCGAGTATACATTCTATAAAGCATTAAAGCCCAGTCACATGCTTCTGTACCTCCGGCTCCAGAATGGATATCCATAATACAATTATTTTTGTCATACGGTCCCGATAATAGTAGAAGCATATTTAATTTTTCTAGCCTTTCTGGCATACCAACAATAGATTCTTCTATTTGTTCAACTATTTCTTGATCAAAATCCAGTTTCATTAGTTCAATGAGTTCTAAATTTTCTTTAATACTATTAGCTATTTCTTCTATATTATCTATTTTTTCTTTGACACTAGAAATTTCTGATAAAACCTGATCTTTTCTTTCACGATCAGTCCAAAAAGATGGATCTTCAGTTTCTTTCTGAAGTTCTTTCAAATGTTCTTTTTCTTTATCGATGTCAAAGTGACCTCCATAAACTATTAACTTCTGATAAATATTTATTTAATGCTTGTTCCATTTCTTTTATTTCCATTTTTATCTTCCTTATTATATTGTTTATTTTTTCCTCGTTTTATACTTATTGTATATAGTATTATGTTAACATATTTTTTTATTTAAGACAATTATTCATATTTTAAAAATTTTTGTATAGATTATTTATTTTCTGCATATATTATTAGTGAGGAAGGTTCACTATATAGTGTGAAGATCCTCTGTTAATAGATGGAGTCATTATTGGCTCCTTTTTTAATTGCTTAAATGCGTAAAAGAGGATTTTTAATCCTCTTTTTGTTAGTTAAGACGTTTATTTAAAGTTTATAATCATCAGTCATTTTTTCACCAAGGTACATGGCATTTATATAAAACTGATCGCAGTTAACTCTAAATAATGGTTTTTTATAAGCATAGAACTCCAACTTTTCTTTATCAAAATCATTTGTTTTAATAAATTTATGAAAATTATTTCTAATATCATCAAATAATTCTTTGATACTGTTGTAACTTCTTAGTCCTTTCATATCACTCCAAGATGCTTCAAACCAAGTATACTTGTCTTTATCTTTATATATTAAGAATGAATGTCCTGGTTTACTCTTGCCATTGTTTAGGACTACAAATACAGTTCTAAATGGATAATCATGTTTTTTGAAGAAGTCTCTTTCTACTTCACAGAGTTCCCAGCATATAGCGTGATCATTTTGTTTCATTTGTTTTAATGTTGGCATTTTATAATATTTTTTAAAGGCTTCTTTATCTAGTTTTTCATGAGTAGTATTGTTTTTATCATGCCATCCATAAGATATTTCTGATAGTTCTTTATTAAATTTCTCAATTTCTGTCATTTACTTCATCTCTTTCTATTAATAATTTACTACAGTTAATTACCTTATCTATTATATCTTTATTTTTATATTTTTGTAAATCTTTACTTGCTCCTAAAATTTTATATATTATTTGGCGTTCTTCTAAGTATTTAATATTAGATAATTCTTGATAGTATTTTTTTACGTAAGTAAAGATATTTTTATAGTCTTTTGGCTTTTGATATGGATCCATAACAATATCAGCCCAGCGCCATGGTTCTTGTTGCATCTGATAAATAATTCTAAATTCATAGTCAATTGGCGCAATTAGGGTATCGTTAAAGTCTATTATTTTTACTTCCTCATTATTGTATAAGATATTATCAAAGTGTAAGTCATTATGCAGTAGCACATATTGAACATCTTCTGATAGATATTTATCATATAGATTAAGAGATTCTTGAATCATGTTGTATTCTTTTACAGTAAATAATTGGCTTACATTTTCTAAATTTTTGGCAACAGTACTTTTAATTTCTTTTAGCCAAGTAGAAGTTGAATTTGTATTTACCTGATATGTATTTTTATGAAGTTCTTTTACTACTTCTACTATTTTTTTAATAGTATTTTCTTTTTCTTTTTCAGTCATTTTATAGTAATAGTAATATAGAGTTTTTCCAGGTAGCTGTTCCATTATTTCATAGACATAAGGCACATGTTCTTTACTGTTATCATATTTATATAATTTAGGAATGAACTTGTTATCTTTATTTTTTGTGTAGAATTCATACTCTTTATCAAATGTATTTTCTTTATCCTTATTAGTACATACTTTTATAATATATTTATTATTTACACTGAACAAAGTATTATTAAAACCAGCGTTAACTTCGTATATATTTTTTATTATTGGTCCAAAAATATCTTCATTTTTACTCGCTATTAAAGTACCTAGCTGTAATCTTTCTTGAACTAAGTTTCTTGTTACCTCAAATATTTCAAAGATAATCTCTGTTTCATCATTAAATTCTTTGTAAAAACTTTTAAAAAATTCAGTATGGACATTTTTCCAATAAGTAAGTGACAAATCGCCTTCACCTTCAAGTTTAGCTAACTCTTCTGTCATATCTTTAAATTTTAAAACATGATACTCTTTGGTCTTTACAATACAAGCATCTTTTTCATTATCAAAGTGAATTATCGATTCTTCACCTATTGCAGGAATATTTTCTTCATTATATAGATATGTTGTTGCAACTTTTTTACCTGCTAGGACTAGGTTTACTAAATTGTCGTTGTCCATTCCAAAACTCCAGTTTTCCATTTTATTCTCCTTTTATTTTGCTCTGTTGCATTTGTTTTGTGTATACTTTGTAGCTATCGTCAGGCTCTACAACACCATAGTCATGAATATTTTCAGCCAGTGCACCATTTAAGTCATAGAAAGTTGGCCAAGCAGCAGGACTAGTAGCAATTTTTATAGAAAGATCTGTATTACATCTTCTAGTGATATAGCCATTTATTGCTTGATATGACGCTAAAGGCATTCTTTTGTCTATTTCAAATATTAGTCCATAATAAGAATCTATGTTTAGTGCTTTTTTCGTTTTTGTTGCTAAATCAACAGCATTTATAAAGGGAATTTTTAGGCTGTCAGGATCAAACCAAGACTGATCACCCTGTAAGTATTCAACATAATAATTTGAATACATTTTCCTTGATTCTTCTAGAATACTTTTAAGTTCTTCTAATGACCTAGCTTGTGTATGCTGTTTATGTCCGTATAATCTATTTATTCTTTCTAGCAAATCATTTATTTTTGACATTGAAGTATTTAATTTTCCTTGTTCTAATATTCTTCTAATAATACTTTCTGAAATGGAAAAGTCTAAAAATTCATTTGCAATTAGTCTAACAGTTCCAGAATTAATATTTTCATTTATTGGTTTACTTAAAGGTAGAGAAAAGTCTTCCATGTAGATGGCAACTGGCGAAGCAGAATCTGTTAATATTGGATATGCCCTTTCTAAATCTTTTAAAAACCTATGTCTACCTTCAGTATTATAACCATAGATAAACTGATGGCGGTTTTCTTCCATAATTTGTTTTCTTGTATATTCGTTCATAACCTCACCCAGGAATTAGTATACCATGCATAGTCTTAAATATAAAGTTTTCAATATTATAATTTTATGTTTTTCTTTAAATTTGTCCGGAATATTTATATAATTTCTTGTTTACTGGTGAATATTCTACTTTTGATAAGTCTTTTGACTGTTTTGCTGCCAAAGACCTTGTTAGATACATTGCTTGAACAAGCATTTGAAAATCATCTATAACTTGATCTGTTGATTTTGATTCAATAACTATTACATCTTGGTAGTATTGTTTTAATTCTTCTAACATTATCTTATCAAATTCAGTTCCTCTATTGAAATAGATGGCATTACTTTGTTGAACGGTAGATAAAGTCGAACGACCATGGCAGTATGAATACTTATCATGTACTATAGGTATACCTATGCCTGACTCTACTAATGTTGACTCTAAATACTTGGCAGCAGTTTTTGTATCGTAGCCTGAAAATATTTCATAAATGTTGCTTGGCTCAAATGAAAAATCTTTTTCTATAATTAGGTCTAATAATTTATTATCTTCTCCTTCTAAATAATAGTCCATTAAAATACTAATTGGAATTAGAGTTGCTCCTAAAGATATAAAACTTCTTTCTTTATCTATTGTTGTTTGATATTGCAGATTTACTACGTCTTCAGATGGTGATGGATTATTAGATAATAAATACTTTTTTAAGTAATTATTAAATGATAACTCAACACCATAGTTATTTCCAGAATAACTACAAGAAATGACATTTTTAAAACCAGAAGTTCCTCGATATAAGAAATCTCTTGGTTCACAGTTGATACTTATTATGCCATTTTTTTGATTTAGCACTTTACTGCCAAATTCACTTACAACACTAGATCCACCTACACCAGATATGATACTGGCATCTTTTATTTTTAGAAGTTCACTTCTTATGAACTCTAAATCCGTTTTGTCCAACGCATCTTCTACTCTCCTTTTCAAATATTCAAAATTAATTTTCATGTTCTTTTCCATAAAAAAATCCTCCTCAAGTTCAATATAACTTGAGAGGAGGAAATATTTCGTCTACTCATACTTTTCATTTAACAATTCGTAAGTTATAATTCTTTTCAATTCAAAATGCCTAATGTCTTGTTTCTTTTCACAGAAGGCGGCGCAGTACCAACCGTTTTGAAACAAAAACATTTCTGCAGGATCAATTACTCTTTCGTTTTCTCCCTTGTTGTAAGAATAATAACGAATCTTTACTTTTCTTTTTTCTTTTATGGCTCTTGTTAGTAAATTAAATTTCTTTTGAGTTTCATCTTCTAATTTAAATTTATTTGTATCTTGTTTTGAGCCAATGTAGATTCCTTTTATTTTTTCTTGAAGATTTAGAAGTTTTTCTTTTTGTTTTGGATTAGTTTCATATTCAATATAGCTATCTAGCATTTTATAGTCGTCTTCTTTAAATTTTCTAATAGGTACTTTAACTGGTTTTCTTAAAAAGTAACCACCATATGGTCCTAATATAGACTCAATATATATACCTGCTTTTTCTAAGTCCTCTTTATATACTCTAATCATTCTTTCGGAAACTTCCAAAATATCGGATAATTCATTGATACTATACTTACGTCCAGAGTTCAATAATTCTAATAAAGTTATGGCATTAGATACTTTTGACATAATTATACTTATTTTATAACACTTTCTATTTTTTGTAGTTCAAAACGATATTTTTGTTTTATATCTGGATACTTTTCATGATCTACTTCACTTAAAAACATATCCATAGGTCTTACCCATAGGTCATTGCTTCCATATAGAGCTCTATAGACAACACACTCTTCGCCAGTCTCTGAATATTTAGCAGTATCAACAACTAAGTAATAGTTTCCTTTAAAGTGTTTATATATGCCATTTATTTTTACTTTATTCATCTTATCACGCCTTTCTAATTATATTATAGCAGAAAAAACATGATTGCTTTCAATTTTTTACCTACGGAACAAAAAGTTATTATTAAGGTTTTTAATCAAAGTGTTTACTTTATTTTTGGTATTCTAAACTAGTTGGTAATTAGTAATTTTAGACTTTTAGTTATAGATAAGCAAAAGACGAATCGGAATTCGTCTTGTTTTTGTTCTATTTTTTTCTTTTATAGTTTAATATGGTAATAATAATCTAATTTTAAATTTCCAGAATGGCATAGATGATGATATGTTTAATCTTGGAATATGATATTTATCATCTGTTTGTTTTGCTTTGCGATGTTCTTTATTAGGGCCAAAGGTAAATGCTAGACGATAGTTATTTTCTTTTAAAGCCTGTTCTAAATTTTTACTGACATGACCATATGGATATGCAAAATATTTGGTTTTGAGAGTTCCTGCTTGTTTTTTGAAATCCGCATTTATTTTATCATAATCTAATAAATAATCTTCTTCATGATGTAGGTCATAAGAATGTGAAGCAAATTCTATATTAGGATATTCCTTTTTTGATTTTTCTATTATTTCTTTATCCATATAATTCTTGTTTCCACCATTATAATTTACTCCCATGTAAAAGACTACTGCATTAAAATTATATTTCTTCAAGATTGGAAAAGCTAGTTCATAATTAGAATAATAGCCATCATCCATAGTTATTAGTATTGACTTTCTTGGTAGATGACATGTTTTATTTATGAAACACTCCATTTCTTTTAGAGTTATTGTTTTATAATGATGCCTTTTTAAATATTTCATTTGTTGTTCGAAGTTGGTTATTTCCATTTGCATTTCATTGGTTGACTCACTATTAGTAAAATCATGATATCCTAGAACGGTTACAGTTTGTTTCTTATAAATTATAATTAAAGTTATTGTCACTACTAAAAATAGTAACAATATTGATATTATTAATCTTTTTTTCATAATTTTCTCCATTAATTATTGTCTTCTAAAATCCATTCTTGAAAATATTTGATTTTTGTATGGCAATAAGAACATTCGCCATCAGCAATATTTATTGATGCACCACAGTTATGGCACTTTATAAGATGTTCTTTGTCATTAAGTTTTAATGGTTCAGTATTAAGTTTTTTCATTAAATATTTCTGGTTCATAGTTTTTGATATTATTCTATTATTTTCGTAGTAGACAATTCTTACATCAGCAACTACTTCAACATATAAGTTGTTATTTTTAGTTGATTCTTGAAAACTTATGTAATCTAGAACATCATAGTCTATTACATTTGCTTCGCTATAGTATTTTTTTCTTACTTCATAATTGAAATTATTGAAGAATTTTTTCTTATCTATTTTTGTTCTGTTCCAAAAATCAATTTGTTTTTGATTTTGTTTATCTTTATATATTTTTATTGGTGTTAAGACTATGTAGGCATCTACTATATAAAATAGATAATATAAAATGGCCGCTAGAATTAGACCATAGATAAATATTTTGGAAATATCATAACTGTTGAATGTTCTACCAGTTGTTTTTATAAATACATAACTTAGTATAAAACTAACTATTAAATCTATTATGGCTGTTACTATTCTATAGGTATTACTTTTTAATACTCTATCATAATGGTATTTACTTCCTAAATCTTTATTTGTATAGTCAATGTTGTAGTAAGTTCGACAATATGGACAACCTTCTAAAAAGTCTTTTAGTTTAGAATGCATTCCACAATTGTGACAGGTATATTCGGTATTTTCAGCATCTTTTGAGATGAAAGTGTACTCGATTCTGGAGTCAAAGTTTTTTTCAACATGTAATAATTGATTATTTATGTAGTAATCTTTTTCACATCTTATACCATTAGAAATATCATCATTATTGGAGTTATCTGTATTACGTTCTAGTATTGTGTTGCCAACAATGTATTTAGTTTTAATATTAATTCCATATTTATTTAGTTTTTTAATATGATAATTGTCAGATAATAATGGCATACTTATTCTCCTATCTATTATTATTGTTATTGTTGTTATTGTTATTATTATTGTTTGATGATGATCCACCATATGATGAACCTGAAGATGATGGTGTATAGTGCAAAATAACATTAAAAATCGTATTAGACATTATGATTCCATCAATAGCACTGTTTATACAATTTAAATTGAGCATAGTAATGTTACTTCCGGAAATAAGTTTTATAAGATTTCCTGAACAGTTAACTTCTCCAGTTGGATTATTAGCTAGAAATTGATAAATTTGTTCTAATTCTTCACCAGTTAAGTTATAGTATCTTGTTAAATCTACGCATCTTTTTTGCCTTATCAATTCTTCATATGTTTCTGGTTCTTTATTCATTTTTTAACTCCTTATCTATATAGTAGAATTCTATATTTTGAAATGGTAAATTTATAGCTTGTATGTGATAGTAGGCATTTTCTTTTTGTTTTAAATAATGATAATCTCTTAAAGCTGAAGTTGTAAAGAAAATATTATTTGTATTATCCTTGGAAAAGCTATTTTTATATTCTTTAAAAAGATTGGTGATGTCATATGAATAATAATCTTTTTTTATTGATTTTTGTTCATCTAAAACGCCTTTATATACTTGAAGTGTTGCGATATGTCGTTGCTTAGTTCTATTTTCATCTCCATATGTGACCAAGTTTCCTGATAGTAACATGATATATAAAGAATTATTTTCTGGATAATCGCATTGTTCTTGGATGATATTTTTTTTCATATAAATTGTTACTTTACTTTTTGGTGTTATGTAGATTATATCATTAATTTTCTTTGTTATTTGAGATGATAACTTATACTCTATACCATCTAATTCAAGAATAAAAGCATGATTACTATAAATATATTTTAGCTTTTCATCATTTGAAATTATTTCTTCTAATGATGGATAATTAGTTAATTTCCTATTAGGAATATACTTAGTTATGTCAGTTATACGCATTTTCAAAAGATAATTGTAGACAGTTTCATCATTATACTCATCCTTTTGATAGTTACGGTCTTTATATAGTTCTTGTTGAAGCTTACAAGTATAACTTTTATTAGAATTATAAGTGTTTTTAACAAATGGACAACCAGTTTTACATAGGTATAAGTATTGACATTTTTCACATTCGTCATTGAATGGTAACCTGTTGTGATTTAGAAATATTTTGTTTTTAGCAGTTAATAATATTTTTTCCACAGAATCTGTGTATATGTTGCCATAATAATAGTCTTTATTTTTTTGTCCTCTTACACAAGAATATATATCTCCATTTTTTTCTAGTAAAAAGAACTTTTCTCCACAGTTATCACAGTTAGTACAGTACTCTGGGCCAAATTCATCGAACCAAGGTCCAGAAACTCCAAAATCTAAGTCAGTACCATCAAATTCTTCATGCATTCTTTTATAGAATTTTACTTGTTCTTCTTCAGTCATATGGTGCAGAATACCATTAGAATTATAGTCAAAGCCTATCATAAAATTAAAATCATTCATATCTAGGCAAGTATTTTTATGAAGATATTTAATGTCTTTTATAATTTCATCAATATGATTATAGTGTTCTTTAAATATGGTTGAGGAAACTTTCTTCTTATTTGGTATGTCCTTCATAAGATTAATGTTTTCAAGTATTTTATTTAATGTTTTTTGATTTCCTTTCGTAACACGATATTCATCATGTAATATAAATGGTAAATCTAGACTTCCTGAAACTGATACATTGAATTCTTTAATAGTATCAATG
>CAVKJF010000002.1:0-28649 GCA_963656615.1 bacterium
ATAATTTTTTATTTTTAGGATGCTCTTCTGATATTTTTTCAGTACTTAGTTTCAAGATTTTATCAGGATCAATAAAATTATTTAGAACTAAACATTTATTTTTTAACTCAGGATAAATTTTAACAAAATCTTTTTCAGCTTCGTTAGCAACAAATATTATTCTTCTAAATGATGATATATTTCTACAGTTAAAGAAATCTTTAAATTCTGATGATTTTTTGTAAATGTACTTATAGTTACTATGAACATAAATTGAATTATTTTTAGATGCCGTTAAGGCTATTTTATTAGCTGATAAGCTATATGTTGCGTAGCAGCAACTAAAATCAAACTTATGATAATTTAGAATTGAGAAATTTAATTTACGGATGAAATTAATTCCTTTTCTTATAATTACATTTTTATTATTTGATACTTTTAGTTCTTGTACTTTTACATTTTTATTTACATTTTTTAGAAGTACTCCTGTTTTTTCTTCCATTACTAATGTAACATTATATTTTTTATAATCAATATTATTTAATAGATTGATGATAGCAGTTTCAATTCCACCTACTCTTAAATCATTAATAGAAAATAATAGATCTTTTTTTCTTCTATTTTGAAGCATCATAATTATCACAACTACTATAAGACTTACTGCTGGTGCAGTTATGATATGCCCTGTAAATAATGATAAGAATAGTATTAATAACATACTTACATTTAACATATATAAATTAAAATCTAGTTTCCTTTTTTCTTTTTCTTTTGTTGCTTGGACTAAAATGTATAGATAAATACTAAAGAAAATAATAAATCCAATAATTCCATGATTTATATAAATATCAAAATAATCCATTTCGATTAATTTATCTTTTTTATCATTATAATAATACCCTATTCCAAATAATTTTTCTTGGAAAGTTGCATTATCATAAATACTTTTTCTATCAGTAAGGAAAGTTACTCTTTGACTAAAAATAAAATGATCTATTAAATTACCATTATCCATAATATCTGTTACATCTTTTACTTTTAAGAAATCTAAATGTACTTTAATATTTTTATAAAAGTTAGTTTTTGGTATTAATATTATTAAACTAATTATTCCTATTACAATAATTACAAATGAAGATAATATACGTTTATACTTTTTATCTTTATATGACTTTATCATTATATATATAAAGGTCATACCTATAGTTATAAGTAAAGATAGTAATGGTGTTTTAGTACCTATTGTTAGAATTACGACTAAGTATAATAATATATAAATAACTTTAAGAATAGACTTACCTTTAGAGTTAAACATCATAAATACTATTGGAGTTAATATAGATATAATTCCAGATATTTCATTAGCTGAATTGTAGTAACCTAGTGTGCCTGATTTAGTTATTTCATAACTTTTAAAACCTAGGTTTAGAGTCATTGGTATAAATATAAAAATTAAATATAAAGTAAGGGTTGTGAAAAGTGTTGCGGTAGATATTTTTATCTCATCTTTTAAATCATAAAAAGATACTAGTAATAATGGAAAGTAAAACACTCGTAAAAGTCCTTGGACTTCGCCAAATAAATGTGAATTAGTTCCTTTAAATACTAATATATTTATTAAATAAATAATACTATAGAAAGCTACTATTAAATAATAAATGAGAGACAGTTTTTTCTTATAAATAAATGTTGTTGCATACATTATAAATAATAAAAATAGCATTCTAATTATAATTCCAATAGTTAAATTAAGAGAAAATACATGTAGACAAATACCTGTTATTAAATCAAGTATTGGTTGCATCAAAATAAAAATACTTATTATTTTACTTAAATTATTTTTAATTACTTTATTCATTTTATACCTCGACTGTTTTATATTTACATCATAGCATTTATATACTTGTTAGTCAAATGGACATTCTTTGACATTACAGATACTGGTTATTGTTTCTATTTTACATAATTTATTATATAATTATATATAAAGATAGAGGTGATTTTCTTGAGTAAAAAGAAGAAGAAAAATACTGTTAATAAGTTAGATGAAAAAGTTATTGATAAAACTTTAGAAAAAGATGTTGATAAAGATAAAGACTTTGTAAGACGAATTGATAAATATGATAATAAGAAAAAAGGTAATACTTTAGTTAATATTTTAGTTGTTCTTACTATTATTAGTTGTTTAGGTTATATCGCTTCTACAATTATAAATATAGAGAATTTAAAAGATATTATTTTAGCTTTACTATTATTTTTATTTACGATGTTTTTTGTATCTGTTAGTATTACAAATCCTAGTAAAAAGAAAGGTACTAATATTTTAGCTTTATTAATACTTTTTATATATCAAGTTCTTGGTTCACTACTTTTATTTGATATTGTTAAGTTACCTACTATGAAGGTTATGGAGGACTTAGTTGGGAAAAGTTTGACAAGCGCAATTGAATGGACTACAGATAATAAAATATCTTTAGAACAAGAATATGAATATAGTGATTTAATTGATGAGTATCATATTATTTATCAGGATGTTAAAGCTGGTACAAAGTTAAAGAAAATAAATAAAGTTACAGTTTTAGTTAGTGAGGGACCTAATCCAGATAAAGAAATTATTTTACCTAACATGGTTGGTTGGGAAAGTGAAGATGTTTTAAAGTATATTGAAGATAATCATTTAACTAATGTTTTGATAGAATTTGTTCAATCTGAAAATAAAGAAAATACACTTATTGAACAAAGTAAATCTGGTAATGTTAGAAGAAATGAAGAAATTAAACTTACTTTCTCTTATGGTGAGGAAAGAGGTTATAGCGAAGTTAAATTGGCTGATTTAACTAATAAAACTAAGTTAGAAGCTTTATTCTATTTGAAGAAATATGGTATTAAATATGAATTAAGTTATGACTTCTCTGATAAGATCAAACGTGGTAATGTTATTAGTCAAAGTGTTAAAGCTGGTACTATGGTTTCTATTACTGGTGATAACATTACAACTGTTAATGTTGTTATTAGTAAGGGTAAGAAAATTATTATTCCTGACTTTAAGAAGATGAGTGTTACAGAGGTAACCAATTGGATTATTAAGAATAAATTAAAAGTTGAATTTAAAGATGCTTATGATGAAAGTGTAAAAGAAAATTCTGTTATTTCTTCAAGTCATACTAAGGGTGATGCTGTTGAAGAAGGAACTATTATTACTATTACTCTTTCTAAAGGAAAGTTAAAGATGCCTGAATTTAAATCATTAAATGAGTTTAGAGAATGGGCTTCTAAATATAATATTAATTATGAGGAACAACATGAATTTAGTAATGATGTTGCCATTGGTGAAGTTATTAAATATTCTTATAATAAGGGTGACACTATTAAAAATGGTGATACTATTATTGTTACAATATCTGATGGTAAAAAGATATCTGTTCCTAATGTTAAAGGATTAAGTAAAAATGAAGCTACTAGTAAATTAAAGAGTGCTGGATTAAATTATAGTTTTGTATATAAGTATAGTGATAGTGTTACGAAAGGTAATGTTATTAGTCAGTCAATTAGCGCTGGATCTGAAGTATCATCTGGTACTACAATTACGGTCACAATAAGTAATGGTAAGATGCCTAATAAAAATACTTCTAGTGGAGGAAATTCTGGTAATAATAACAATAATAAACCTTCTACTCCAACTTGTGATAGAAGTCAAAAAGTAACTTTCTGGGTTCAACCTGGTCAAACAGGAGCACAAACTTTAAGTGCTACTAAATCTGGAAATCCTAAATTTACTATTGTTGCTAACTTTGTAAGTAGTTGTAGTAATGGCGACTCTGTTTCTGGTTCTGTATGTAACGCTAATAGTTACGATGGTCTAGATTTAACACCTTGTGATACTATTTATTTAACAATTGTTAGTTAATAGTATTTAAGAAGTTATATTTACTTAAATTATTAATTTGATAAAGAAAATAAAGAATTCATACTGTTTATATGGTATGAATTTTTTGTTTTTGTTATTTGTATTAACATTTTATATATTATATAATTTGTCCGGAACATTTATATGAGTGTTATATCATTAATAAGGGAGATAGATATAAAATCTCATTATTGAGTTAAAATCAACCATTTTTTCTTTTGAAGTATTTCTTAATTTATCTTTTACTGCTTGAGCAGAATTACTAATAATATACACCTACCTTTTCCATTACTTTTTTACTTATTCCCATTTTTTTTGCATAATCTGATAGTTTGTTTATATCTTTTTCTTTGCTTTGAATATATTGCCTAATAGATTTTTTAACTTGTTCAGGATCCATTCTACTTTTTGATCTTATAATGTCACAAATACATCTTTCCTTATCATAAGTTCTCACTTTATTTCCATTTGTATTTTCAACTTCTACCATTCCTATTTCATATATATCGTCAGATACATAAAATACATTACATTTTTCATTTACTGTATCTACATGATATCTTTGTGGAACTGTTACTGTATAATCATATGGAAACTCTTCTGTCATACCGTAGAAATATAGAGCATTCATGTGTGAGAAAATAGCTTTTTTGTATTTCTGTTGAAAAGTAAAATAGCTATCTTCAAAAGTACTTGGCAAAAGATAAATTCCTCTTGATACTTTTTCAATATCATTATTTTTTTCCATAATCGATAGATATTGTCTACTTATGTTAATTGGCTCTATCATTCTTGTGGAAAGCATTCCGTTATTAGCATCCATAATTTGCTTAATAGAATCCATATATATTTTTGCCTGTTCATTTGGAAATTCCATTAAAAGATTTTTAATTTTATTAGACATATCATTAATACTTTTTAATTCTCTTCGCATTGACTTTGAATTTTGGTTTAATTGTTGTTTGATTTTATTCATTGGCATTTTAAGTGAATTAATAGCTTCTACATAATTTTTAACTACTTTATTATCAATTTTGTAATTAGTTTCCTTCTTTTTTTTCATGATAGTCCTCCTTTTGACAATTGCACTGAAATTATATTATTTTTCAGTGCAATTGTCAAGAAAGTTGTTTTATAAAGTCAAAAGTAAAGTATAAGAAAAAGACACTATCTTTTGATAATGTCTCTTTAACTAACTACAAGTTCAATGTTATTACCATTTTTAGTATCTAGTTTTAATTGATAATCTTTGTTGTTGATGGTTGCTTTTTTATCTGTTAGACTTCTTCTTAAATTATCATTTAATTCTGAGAAATCAGTTAGATTAGATTTAGTAGTAATAAATATTGAATAAGTACCTTTTTCTAATTTACTTATATCTATTGTAGCGTCATACCAAGCTCTTGTTTTATCTAAGTTATCAGACTCTGGTAAAGCTACTTTATAAAGTCCTGTAGTTATACTTCCTAAGTCAAATGTATAAGACTTTAATGTTTCTTTATTTTCAAATATGATCTTTCTCTCTACTTTTGATACTGTAGATAGATTCATACCATATGAGTAAGAGGCACCTTTTATATGTAATTTATTATTAGTAAACTCTAAAGTTCTCCATACATCAAATTGATTATAATAACTGCCAACATTCTTCTTAGGTTGATCATCTCTAATATATAAAGTTACAGCTGATGTTTTATTACCATAATTGTTCTTTATATTTACAACTTTATTATCTGTTTCATAACCTGTTATTTCTGTTTTATACAACTTGTTATTTACAAGTACTTTGGAATAAGTTTTATCACTCTCAGCTACGGCGTACATTACATAATTAGCATTAGTTAATTTATCTATATCTATATTTATATAGAACCAAGCATGTGTATATTTATAATTATCAGGTGATGGTATTGGTCTTTTAATATCTGATAAATCAGTAATTCTAGTAGCTTTTTGTTCATAAGTATTACCTTTTTCATCTACAAAGATAATCTTATATGTTATTTTTTCATTTAAAGTATTATTCATACCATTTACAGTTAAATAACCTCTTAGTTGTAATTTATTATCTACTTCTTTTAAATAGTCAAAGTAGAAATTACCTGATGTTTCTATTAATTTCTTTTCTGTTACAGTTACTTTTATTTCTTTAGTTACTGTATCTCCATAATTATCTGTTACTTCATAAACTACTTTGTACTCTCCTACTTTAGTAATATCAACTGTTGTTTCTTTTACTTTTAATTTATCTGTTATATTACCATCTTCTGGATCAAGTACTTCAATACCTTCTTTCTCATCAAACTCTTCATTTAAATAGATAGTTTTGTCAGATGCGTTTATTGTAGGTAATTGATTAGCAACTACAGTAACATTGATAGTTTTTACTACTGTTTGGTTATAACTATCTGTTGCTTGATATGTTACTTGATATGTTCCTAGTTCATCTTTATTAACTTTGTTATCAATGACTTCTACTTCTAGTTTTCCATCTTCTTCATCTGTTGCTTCTACATCTTGCTTTGGATCAAAGTCATAACCTTTTGTGATTACTTTATCTTTAGCAGTTATAACTGGTTTTTTATTTTCTGTTACTGTTATAGTAATTGTTTTTTCTGAAGATTTATTTTTACTATCAGTAGCTTGATATGTTACTTGATATGTTCCTACTTTATCGATATCTAAGTTTGAATTTTTTACTTTTACTTCTACTTTTCCGTCTTCTTTGTCTATTGCTTCTACATCTTTTAATAAATCTATTTTTGTACCTTGGACAATAGTTTTATCCACAGCTTTTATTTCTGGAGCAGTATTTTCCACAGTTACTGTGTATAATGTGAATGTAGCGTCTTCTGTTTTAGATAATGTCCAGCCATAAGAATTATTATTAGAAGATAAGTCTACTGGTACTTTATACCATAATTGTCCTGATACTTCTTTTTTCTCTAGTATTGGTACATAGCTATTATTATATAGTCCTGATATTTTTGTTGCTTCTGTATCTTCTGGAACATAGTTTACCCAGGTATAATAGTTACCTGTTGTTGACATTGTTACATAGGCATATTCTGCACTTATAAAATCAATAGTATCTGCTGGTACCCAGTCTTTTTGACTATAGAAATAGTCTGATGTTACTAGGTATGATACAACTTTTTTATTACTATCATAAGCAACGCCATAGACCATGACATATTTTCCTTTTAAAAGCTTTTGACCTTTTAATGTTTGAAGGGAAGGATCATAATAATAATTAGTATCTTTTGTAGTAATAGCTACTTTTGGAGATAATGTATTACCTGCATCATATAAATCATAACTATATTTACTATCAACATATTCTGTTACTGATGTTGGTGCGATATAACCATTCTTACCAGTATTAATCTTTCTTACATAAGCTGCTGGTACATATACATAACTATACCAGTTATAGTCTCCTGATGAAATTATGTTGAAGTTTGAATCTAGATTAAAGTCACTCATTATTTTATACCAGGTTGTGTTACCATTAACTGATTGACCTTTTTTCTCACCTACTATTACTAGGGCATCTTCTGCTTCTGGATAAGTATAAATATATTTTGAAGTACTAGTAGCATCTGAATAAGCTGCAATGGCATCTGTTACGACACCTAATTGGTAATAATTATAATCTTGTAGACCTTTAGATTTATCAAAACTATAATAGTTAGCGGCCATTTTTTCACTCCAGTATGTGTCTGATGCATATTTTACATTCATACCGGTTCCTTTGTCACCGAATTGTGGACCGAAGTAACGCCAGTCAGTTGGATCTGCATAGCCATAAGTTACCCAGTGAGAAGCATAACCTAAAATACTTGAATTAAAACTTGCATACCAGTTAGATGCTTGGTATGGATTACTATCTACAGCATTAAGTCCAAAACCATTGTTTCTTTCTATAGCTATTCTACTTCTTCCATTACCAGTTTCATTTCTACTTAAACTTAGTGAAAGTAAGGCATTAACTCCATACTTTTCTTGTGCATGATAGAAGAATGCTCCGGTTTGATATAATCTTGAACCTTTATTAGTTATTCCATTTACATATTTTCCATAAGCATCTTTTGTAATACTTAAGTTATTTCTAATGTATTCATCTATATTTTGACTTGAGTATGCTGTCTTAGTATGATTTGATAAATACATATAGTAATTATAATAAGGATTATTTTTATTTATAGAGTTATTGTAAGTATTATTCTTATAGTCTTTTATTAATGTCTTTATATCAGTATAGAAATAATGGCCATCAAAACTGTAATAAGTTCCAACTGCTAACATTTCTGGTTTAGGACCAATGATACTTCCTCTACTACCAGAATAATATTCTTGAATTTTATTTACATAATTATGTTTAATATATTCATTTGTTACAGTATATGAACTCATTGATTTTATCCAGGTTATTGGAACAACTTCGTAGGCTTCCTGACTTACCCAGGAAGTACTGTTACCTATTCTTACTTTCGCAACCCAGACACCTTTAGTACTGTTATACTCTGTTGCTAGTAAGGCAGCATCTACTCCACCATATAATGAGCCAGTATCCATGTAAGTTAATTGATTTTTTAAGTCAGAGGCACGGAAGAAGTAAGTCAATGCGGTTGGATTTACACTCATATCTAAAAGACCAACATTACAGTCTAAAATTTTAGTTACTCCAGCGACTTTTGTCATTATAGCTAAATCATCAGCACCATTATTAACCATGAAAGTTTTAGCTTCGGCATAAGTATTATGACAACTAACGGTATCAATTACACCATCAGCATGAAAGCCAGCTACTTCATAATTGCCACATAAAGCACGATACTTATAATCTTCTGATGAGAAGGCTTTTACATCTGTCATATATAGTAAAAAAGAAGACATAGTGAATACTATTAAAAGAATTATTTTTTTCATTATTTGCCTCCTTCGCTATTTTATCAATTTTATTATATCAGTTTTATAATAATTACTTAAGTGCTTTAGATATTTTTAGACTTTTTTTACAAAGATTTGACAAATATTTTAGGTATTTTTTATATAAAATGTAAAGTGTAAATCTGTTTTACGATTTTTTTATTACTTTCCTGTACGCCTTGATATATTAGTAATTTTTGGTTATAATAGTAGTTGTATAATTTAGCAATTTTTTTGGAGGTTTATATGAGTAAAGACAGAGAAAATAAAAAGAGACCGATTTTGAAAACTGTGCTGCTTATTTTGACAATAATTTCATTATTAAGTAGTGCTTTTGCTATATATGAGATATTCTCACTGCAGTCTATTGAAGATTTAATTAGATACATAGTTATTGGTGTTTTAGTACTAATCGATTTAATAATAATTCTTAAGACTAAAGGTATTTGCAAGAAGAGACCGAAGAATAAACATTCTAAACGAGTTGGATATATTATTTTTATGGTTATATATACATTAATTTGTGCTTTTGTAGGAATTGTTATTTTCTACTTATATGGTAAGTTAAGTAACATGAATAAGAGTCAGATTTTATATTCTTCTAGTGTTGTAGTTATGACTAGTAATGAAGCTCAAAAAATTAATGATATTGCTGATTATAAAATTGGTGTTTTAGATAAGAATAATAAGAAGTCTCCTGATGGATATATTATTCCACAGGAAATTATAAAAGAAAATAAATTATACGATGATAATGAATTAGTTGATTATGGTGATTATCAGTCTATGATTACTGATTTATATGCAAAAGAAATAGATGCTGTTATATTACCTACTGATTATGCTTCTATGTTTAAAACTATTACAGGTTATGAGAACATAGAAAGTGATACAAAAATTATTTTAACTAAAGAAAAGAAAATGAAAAAGGCAGCTACTTCTTTAATTGAAACTGAATCTACTGGTAAAAATGTTACAGAGCCATTTACAATGTTACTTATGGGAATTGATTCTACGGATGAAGTTTTATCTAAGAATGCTGTTGCGAATGGTGATACACTAATATTGGTTACATTTAATCCTAAAACATTGAATGCTACTATGTTATCTATTCCAAGAGATAGTTATGTACCTATTGCATGTTGGTCTAATAAAGCAGAAAATAAAATTACTCATGCTGCTGGATATGGAAATGATTGTATGATGAATACAATTGAACAGTATTTAGGTATTAATATAGATTATTATGCTAAGATTAATTTTAAAGGATTAGTTAAGTTAGTTGATGCTGTTGATGGTGTTGAGATAAATGTTGAACAAACACTTTGTACTGATGACTCATCTCGTGATGGGCAAATATGTATTAATCCAGGTTTACAAACTTTAAATGGTGAACAGGCATTAGTATATGCAAGAAATAGAAAAGCTTTAGTTAATGGTGATTTTGGTCGTAATCAACATCAACAAGAAATTGTAATGGCTCTTGCTAATAAGATTAAGACAATTTCTAGTGTTAGTAAGTTTATGGAAATATTAGATACTGTTTCAAATAGTTTAGATACAAACTTAACTACTCAACAGATGTTATCATTCTATAATATTGCTAAAGATATAGTTAAAAGAAGTTTATCTTCTGATGAAGCTGATATAATTAATATTCAACAATTATATTTAGCTGGAAACAGTCAAATGATATATGATGAGAGAATGAGAATGGTACTTTATAATTACATTCCTAATGAAAATAGCCGTAAGGATATAGTTCAAGCTATGAAAGAAAACTTAGAGTTAGCTGAACATACTCCTATTACTGAATTTAGTTTTTCAATAAATGAACCTTACGAAAAAGAAGTCATTGGTAAAGGTCCTTATAAAACTTCTAGTCTTTATAAATTATTACCAAGTTTCATTGGTTATAATGAACAACAAGCTAGATCAATAGCAAGCCGTTATGGTGTTAAAGTTACTTTTGAAGGTGATAAGGATGGCGTTGTAGTTTCTCAAAATTATCCAGAGGCTAAGAGAATTGATTTAATTAATGGTAGTGTTGTATTAACACTTAAAAACTCTAAAACTACTACTATTAAAGATGATGACAAAAAAGATAATAAAGATAATAAAAATGATGACAAAAAGGATAATGAAGACGATAATAAAAAGCCAACAACAGATGATGGTGATGACAAAACAGATACACCGGATAAAGATAAGCCTTCATCTGGAGAACAACCTGATGAGTAAAAAAGAGCTATTCAAATTGAATAGTTCTTTTCTTATGTTCTGAAATGGCAACAAAAAAAGTTCACACTATTTTGTGAACTTTCCTATTTTAATTCTACTAAATATAATTTCTTGTCAACATGAACAAAGATTAGACTAGCTTCTTTTTGATATTCAGAGAACTCTTCATCAGTATAATCCCAGTTAGCCTTTACAAGATAAGCTTCTTCATCTGTTGTATCACCATATGTATAATGAGTTTGTTCTACACTATCTATTGTTACTGTGTTTACCTCTGGTAAACTTTGCTTTCTATTATTATAGATGTTACTTTCAACATATTTATAATAAGTATTTTCTGCGTTTTCTAAGAAGTTATTTAACGCAGTAGGATGAACTATATCTACTCCACCAACGTCTGTTTTAGCTGTCTTATCATCCAATGAATAGAAATCAACGATAAACATTTCTGCTAGTTTAGAAGCATATTTTTCGTAGTCTACTTCTTTTTCTTCTAGAATTTTAGCTAAATCTTTAAATAAGCTTTGATATTTTTTACTTTTGTTATCTTTTAAAACGTAGTCATAGTCTTTTATTGTATTTAATACTTTTGCTTCTTTGACAGCTGATGTTCCGAAGAACTTTTTATAGCCAAGGAAGGCTAAAGCTCCAACAATTATTACTAATAATACTATAAGGATAATTTTATATTTCTTTTTTAATTTCATATCATTTTCCTTCCTCAGTTTGATTTTTTAAAGCTTCATTTTCTTCTTCCTTAGCAAGAAGATCAAATACTATTATGTCATTTGAAACATCTAATAATGCATTAGTATATTCAGTATTTGCCTTTATTTCAGCTTCACTAATAGCTTCATCACTTAATGATAAATACTCTACTTTTTGACTGTTATAATAAGCTTTATTAGTTACCCAGTTACCATTAGGGAAACATACAATATTGTGACCAAGTACATTGAAAATATCATGTCCCAATTGATATTCATTGTAGAAACCAAACATATTTCCTAAAGTTGGCATAGCATCATACATACCCATGACTTCTGTTATTTCTTTATTGTACTTACTACCTGCCATGTCTTTACTCCAGATAATGAATGGTACTTTTCTACCTAATTCATATTGGTATGAATCATATTCTTTGTAATTTGGATCTTCTTTATCTAAAACTGAATCTGTTTCTTTATCATAATTATATAATAAGTTATAATCTTTTCTTGGTAGTCTAGCATCATGGTCACCATATAATACAACTATAGTATTATCAAGTAAGCCGGCTTTATCTAAGTCTTCAAATAGTTGACCTAGAGCACTGTCAGCATAATGGACTGATTTGAAATAGTTTCCTAATTTTGTACCTTCCATGTATGGATGAATAACTTCTTCAGTAGTACCATCTTCATTAGTAACAGTTTCTTTCATATCTACGTCAAATTCACCATATTTTTCAGTTTCTGAGAATGG
The DNA here is from genome assembly GCA_963656615.1 of bacterium. GTDB lineage: Bacteria > Bacillota_I > Bacilli_A > RF39 > UBA660 > CAG-877. Next base: position 12,524 of record CAVKJF010000002.1, read on the forward strand.
TGTGTGATTTGTTAACATAATCATTAAACCATACCAGTTCTCATGTTCTTTATTGATTTTTTCTAGTTTTGGTATTGATTGTTTAAAGAATTCTTTATCAGATAAACCTAAGCCAATACTTGTTTCTGGTGTTACTTCATAATCTTTTTTACTGTAGAATCTTTGGTAACCTAAACTATTATGCATTGTACGTCTATTCCAGAAGTCAGCATTATTAGCATGCATACTAAATGTGTAATATCCTTTTTTACTTAATAGTTTTGGTATAGAATTATAAGTTCTATTTGAATATGATACAAATGCTGTTCCTGATTTAGTTGGCATTAATGATGTTGAGAATGTTAACTCTGTATCAGAACTTGTTCCGACACTAACTTGTGAATAGTAATTAGAAAAATACATTCCTTCACTAGCCAATTTATTTAAGTTAGGACTAACCTCTTCGCCATTAAATTCTAATCCTATAACATTATTTTGCATACTTTCAGCATGAATTACTAAGATATTCTTACCTTCAAATATACCTGTGTATTCATTTGTTTTAGCGTCTTCTCTAGAAGCAAAATAGTCATTGAAATTTTTCTTGGCTTTATCATATCCAAACATTGAATTTAGTTTTGGTTGAAGAGAAGTAATTAAGTCATTACTTTGATAAATATAAATACCAAAACGCATAACTATATATTCTTTATTCCATTGTTTTATAAATCTTGTAACATCAAGTGATGTTAATGTTACAATGAATAAGCCTAATACAGCTGCTCCTGATATAAGAGTCTTAGTCATTTTCTTTTTACGATCTGATTTGGTTTCAATCTTTTTGTAATAGTTTTTCTTCTTTAGTTTAACATGGACAAAGATTAACGCTAATGGTCCTATTACATATACTAAATCTTTTAATTGCAAGACATTTTCAACAACGGCATCTCCTACATCACCAATGTATTGTGTAAGTGATAACATTGATACAGATGCAAAAGATGAGTAGAATGTGTAATATACAGAATTTATCATACATATTGCACTTAGGAAAATATCAAGAATTAGATAATATGTAAATCTATTTTTAGGATGGCAAAGATAACCAAAGGCACCTAAAATAAGAATTATAGCTAAATCACCCATGATGGCTTTTACTGATAAGTAGTTAGCCATAGAATGGATACAAAAGAAACGTAACATAGTAGCGTTTACTAAACATGTAATAACATATGTTAAGAACAATTGATTATTACTGATGTATTTACGTATTATATGTTCTTTTTTAGCTTTTTTTATACTTGAAATTATTTTATTTTTAGTTTTATCAATTCTATATTTTATTCTTTTCATACTTATAACCTCACTAGAATATATTATAGCATTATCGGTATTTTTTTTCAATCTATAACATAATAAGCCGTAAATCATTACGGCTTTTCAATATTTTGATTATTCTTGTAACTACCAGCATTTATTACTAGTCCTAAAACAAATATGTATGATAGCATGTATACCCAAAGTAGTAAAATAATTATATTAGAAATACTACCGTAGAAAATATCATATTTTGTAAAAGTATCTAAGTAAAATGAATATATTTCAGAACATATTATCCAACTTATTGTTGTGAATACGGCTCCTTTTGTCGCAGTATTACCTTCAATTTCTTCATCCGGAGCAATTATATAAATAAGTTTTATATTTAGATAAATAACGGCAATACTTAATGGATATTTTAATAGACGATATATTCTATATAATATTTCCGTTGTATGACTGTTATCAAAACTTGTTTTTAATATATTGAATATTGTATCTCCAAATACTGGTACTATTAATAAGAAAAATAATATTTCTACTAATATAACAGTCATTAGAATTGCCTTTGTTCTACGTCTTAGAACATCTTTTGGTTTTATTTTATAGATTTCATTAGACGCTATTATTATGGCATGAGTACCGTTAGAAGCAAGGATAAAAGCTGATAAGAAGAAGATTCCAATGTTAAAGCTTAATCCTTTTCCGGATACAATACTATGTACAAAATCTTCTACTCCAGCTGGTATTGAGACACCAAGTGCTTCTTTTATAATGTCTAAAGAGATTGAGAATCTTGATGCTAGAGCCCCTATTAAAGCAACAATAGGAATTAAGGACATGACAAAGAAAAAAGCGAGATGTCCAGGTAATATTCTCATTTCAGGCTTTTTGATTAATTCAATTGCTTTTTTTAAGAATCCCTTTGCTCGCTCCATTTTATCAACCTCTTATTTTAAATCTTCTTTGTTCGCTATCATTTGTAGAGTTGCCTCGTTTATAGCATCATCTAATGTTTTTATTTTGTCTAGAATCATACTATAGCCAATTGCGGCACCAAATTCATGTGGCAAGTTTTTCATTTCTTTAGCTATCTTTTTAGTGTATGTTTCTACTTGTCTTTCACTGTATCCTACTAAGTATATTAAAAATTCATTTCCATCAGTACGGATAATTTCACTATTTTCTAACTGAGTATTTACTAATATACCAGCAGCTTTAATAATTAATTGATCTCCTTCTTCATGACCAAAATTATCATTAACGTATTTAACGTTATTTAAGTCAACCATTACAATAGCTTGTGGATATACTTTGCATTCTTCCCATTCTGGTACTTTGGCATTTAAGTAATTTCTATTTTTTAGTGAAGTTAACATATCAGTATATTTATGTCTTTCACTAGTTTTAACTTTCTTTACTTTACGTTTTCTCTTATATAGTAAGTAAATTATTAATAATACTATCAATGGTACAAAGACAATTATTAATACTATTGTGTAAACTTGTTGGAATGTTGAACCTTCTAGTATTGAAGCATGAAGATTTTCTATTCCAGCATTACGATAATTATAATAAGAATTAGTATTGATAATATAATTGAATAAGTCATAGAATGCTTCGTTGTTCTTTTTTACCATGAACTTATAATCATTTAACATTGTATCCATGTATAATAAATTGAATTTTTTAAACTTTGTTGTTTGATAGTTATTATAGATTTCTCTATCTAGAACTATCATTTTATTTCCAGCTTTAGATAATAATTTGTCTATATTATCATAGCCAGATATATTAGCACGTGAGTTTGTTGAGAAATAATTATATAATGAGTCTTCATTTAACATAACTATATCTTGTCCTTTTAGACTTTCAAATGAATTAACTATATGATTATCCTTTTGATAACCTAGTACTACATATTGTTCTACAAAAGTAGATAATGTAGCATAGTATTTATCATTGTTATAGTTATAGTAATCAAAGTAAACATCTATTTCTCCTGAGTCTATAGCTTTTTGTAACTCATCTTTTGTTTTATATTCTTTGTATTTAAAATTAATATCTGCTAGTCTTGATATTCTGTCGATATATTCGCCAGCTATACCTGCTAGTTTTCCATTTACTAATACTTCATATGGTGTATTACTAACAAAACCATAAGTATAATCTTTTGATATAAGTGAAGCTTTGGTCTTAGCGCTTAAGTTATTTTTTAATAAATAGTAGTCTAAATATGCTTCATTATATTCTTTTGTATATACTGTTAAACGCCATTTATTATAGTACTTTGTAACTATTTTATTTAATTCTTTATTATTATCACTTAAAGTTAGAACTATTTGTTTTTTCATTTCTGTTAAGTAATAATTAATATAATACTTATCTTTTTCAATGGTATAGTCTAAATACATAATATTAGGTACTACGATCATATTTACTTCATCATTATCTAAAGCTTTATATAATTCCGTAATATCCTTATATGTCTTGTATGATAAGTTATTTCCACCTTTTAGGTAATAGCTTATTTCTTCGGCATCTTCTTCAAAAACACCAAATATTATGTTACGCATATCTTTAGTGCTGTTGATTCTTTCATATTCTTTTCCTACAACAATATAATTATCATTGAAAAGAAATAAGTTTTTATCTTTTAATTTAGCATTATTGTCTAGTATTTCAATTCTAAAACTATCTGTTGTTGGAGTTGAACTTTTTAGATATGGTATTCTATTAAACTCAATACCAACGTTTTTTTCAAAATCATCTAAGAACTTAAAGATTACACCTTCGCCAGCTAGGCCATATAATGGATAATCATTAACAACTTCAAAGTCATAAGTCTTATCTTTATTTTTCTCGACCCAGCGTTTTTCATTTATGGTTAGGGTTGTTGTTTTATCTTCTTTATTGTAGTGTCTATATACAACAACAAACGCTACACTCGCTATGATAACTGGGATTAAAAATATTAGAAACTTTTTTTTCATTCGGCACTTCCTGTTCTATCTTTAGTCCAAGTTATCTTATCTAACTTGTGATGTTTATAGCCAATGATTGGAAATTGTTCTGATTCTTTTTCTTTTGTGACAAAGATTTGGAAATCATAGTATTCCTTTTGATCTTTTTTGAATGGCTCGATAGCTTTAGCACCAATTTCTTTAGCGACATCTAATGATACTTCAGCATCTACTGTTATAGTTATTTCTACAGTTTTACCAGAAACTCTAGCTGTAACAGATGAAACTGGTTGATCTTTTAAAGTCTTTTCTACATTTTTTAATTGTGAATCTGTAATTTTAACTTTTTCGATTCCGTCTAAGCGGTCACCATAAAGAGCTTTTCCGGTATTTGGAAATAAAGCTATTTTAATTGGTATTAATAATATTACAAATAATAGAAATATTCCTATTACGATAAAAGTTTTCTTATTTTTCTTTACATATTTCATATCATCACATCCTAGTATTTTTATTATACACCATCAATTATTCTTTTTCAATTATGAATTACTGTAGTTCTTCTGTTAAAATATCCATGGCTAATTTAGGATTAGCACTACCCTTTGTTTCTTTCATTACTTGGCCCATAAGATATTTTATAGCACGGTCATGTCCAGACTTATAGTCATTAACACTTTCTTCATTCTCAGAAACTATTTTTTTGATGATTTCTCTTAAGGCATTATCATCTTTAATATTTTCTATTCCAGATTCTTTAATAATATCAGTAATTGATTTATCTTCTTCTAGAATTCTATCTAAAATATCTTTTAAATTCTTACTACTTAGAGTAGAATCATCTAATTTAGAAATTAGTTCTAAGAAACGAGAAGTTGTTAGGGTTGTTTCTGTGATACTTTTTTCATTTTTATTAAGGTATGCAGAAATGTCTCCTAATAGAAGATTACTTGCTATTTTAAAGTTGGTATTTTCATTTAATAATAAATTAAAATAATCAGATAATGGTTTATTTTGAATTAATTTTTTAGCATTTGATTCTGTTACACCTTTAGAAATATAAATTTCTTTTCTTTCATCAGGTAACATTTCAATTGTCTTTTTAACTTTTTCTATCATTTCATCTGTAAGATAAAGATATGGAATATCTGGTTCTGGAAAGTAACGATAATCGTTTCCAGTTTCTTTTACACGCATTAATACAGTATCACCAAGTTTATCATCATAACGTCTAGTTTGTTCTTGGAATGTCTCATTAGCGTCTAGTAATTTACTTTGACGAATTATTTCTTTTTCGATACTTAGACCAACGTTAGAAATTGAGCCAATGTTTTTAATTTCACATTTTGTACCAAAGGGATCTTTTTCATTTTTTCTTATTGAGACATTGGCGTCACATCTCATAGAACCTTCTTCCATTTTACAGTCACTTATACCTGTATAGAATAATAGTTCTTTTAACTTTTCTAAGTATAATTTGGCCTCTTTAGAATTACTGATACATGGTTTAGTAACTATTTCAATTAAAGGAACACCGGCTCTATTAAAGTCTAGTAATGTTTTGTCGCCACGATGGGTACTTTTGCAAGTATCTTCTTCTATATGCATTTCTTCTATTTCAATTTTCTTTTTTGTACCATCAACTTCTATTTCAACATAGCCGTCATAGCCAATGGGTGTTCTAGACTGAGTTATTTGGAAGTTTTTTGGATTATCTGGATAAAAATAGTTTTTGCGATCGAAGTGCATCACTTTTCTTATTTTACAATTTAGTACTGTTGCGGCTTTAATAGCTAAATTGACAACTTCTTCATTTACGGTTGGTAATGTTCCTGGATAACCTAAGTCGATTACATTAGTTAAAGAATTAGCCATTTGTCCATATCCGTTTAGGGAGTTTGAAAAGATTTTTGTATTTGTTTTTAGTTCTACATGAACTTCTATACCAATGGTTGGAATATAATTAGTCATTCTTTTCACTCTCCTTATTGTTAGGATTTAAATCTAGATTAAGTTCTTTTTCAATAAAACTAGCTAGTTGATACATTTTTGCTTCACTAAATGGACTTCCAATTATTTGCATACCAATTGGTAGCTTATCTTTATTAAATCCAATTGGCAAACTTAATCCTGGAAGGCCGGCCATGTTTACTGGTATGGTTAGAACATCATCCATAAATGATTTTATAGCGTCGTCTAGTCCTTTGTCTAATTCATAAGCTACTGTTGTATTGTTTGGTCCTATTACTAGATCATAATTTTTGAATGTTTCTAGGAAACTCTTACGCATATCGTCTCTTATTTCTAGGGCTTTATTGTAGTAAGCTTTAGCATTTTTGCCAGATAATAAATAACTACCTATCATAATACGTCTTTTTACTTCGGCACCAAAACCTATCTTTCTTGTTTTTAAGTATAGGTCTTCAATATCTTTTGGATTTTCATAACTATAGCCATATCTTATGCCATCAAATCTAGCTAAGTTTGAACTAGCTTCGCCCATGGCGATAATTTGATATAATGGAACAGCTTTATCGATATAGTTAATGTCAACGTAATCGATAGTACAATTATTTTTCTTTAATAATTCTATTACACTATTTAATTTATCTTTTATTTCTTGGTCTACAGCGTCATTAACATAAAAGTTAGGAATTGCTATTTTTAAACCAGAAATATCTTTTCCTATTAATCTAGTAAAGTCTTCATCTGTTTCTACTGAAGTTAAGTCTTTTTCGCTTTTTCCACAGATAGTGTTTAAAAGTACAGCGTTTTCATAAACATTTTTAGTCATTGGTCCGATTTGATCAAGACTTGATCCGAAGGCAATTAGTCCATAACGAGATACACGACCATAGGTTGGCTTTAAGCCGACAATTCCACAGAAAGATGCCGGTTGTCTAATTGAGCCACCTGTGTCTGAACCTAAAGCAAATGGTATCATTCTTTTACTAACAGCGGCTGCATTTCCACCAGATGAACCTCCTGGAACTCTATCTTCATTCCATGGATTTTTTACTGGTCCAAAGTATGATGTTCTATTTGATGATCCCATGGCAAATTCGTCCATGTTTGTTTTACCAATGATAATCATATTGGCTTTCTTAACTCTTTCAATAACATCTGCATCATAGATAGGATCAAAGTTTTCTAACATTTTAGAAGCTGCTGTTGTACGCAATCCTTTAGTGATAATATTATCTTTTATAGCAATTGGAATACCAAAGGTTAAAGAATCTACTTCTTTTCCTTCTAATTCTTCAGCTTGCTTTAAAGCTTCTTCTTTATTTAAAGTAATAAAGCAATTTAAGTCTTTGTCTTTTTCTATTCTTTCGAATGACTCTAATACTAAGTCTTTTGGTGTTATTTTCTTTTCTTTTAATAACTTATTAATTTCTACTAATGATAAATCTAAATAATTATGCACTCATACCACCCTTTTCACCTATTACTGCTGGAACTGAAATGTAGTTTCCATTGTGTCTTGGAGCATTTTTTAATACTTCTTTTGGATTTAACATTTCGCCTTCTTCGTCAGCACGTAATGAACATTTATTTTCTGTTGGACATATTAACATGTCTTCATCATAAAGTTTTACTTCATTTATTTTTTCTATTTCGTTTAGTATTTGTTTTAATTTTACTTGATACATTGCTAGTTCATCATCATCAATTTCAATTCTGGCTAGTTTAGCAACATGCATAACCTCTTCTTTAGTTAATTTATCTTCCATAAGGGTGCCTCCTTTAACTTTTTTATTATATCATGGATATGTTGATATGTAAATTTATCATTTTCTTTATTAAGCAAAAACAAATGCCTTGTAGCACTTGTTATTTTATTCTGCAAAACAATTATTAATGTATAAGGTATTAGGATTCTTTTTATCTTTTTGTTTGAAGTCATATGCTGTTCCTATAACTGTGATGGAATCATCTTTCTCGTATTCTTTTATAGTTGCATCTTTTGCCATTTTACAAGCTATATTTAAAGTATATGAACCATCTGGATCTGTGTAGCCAAAGGTAATGGTTTTGTTTTTCTTGTTGTAACTTTGGTAAGTACCAGATATTCTTAAGAATTTAGCATTGTATTTTTCATAGGCTTTTAAAGTATCTGTTTTATATTCGATAGCTAAGTCAATTGAATCTACTTCTGTTGGCTCAACTGAATATTTTAAATTCCAAGAACCTATTACAGTATCTCTTCTACCTTGTATTTGATTATATTTAATGACCTTATAACCTAGACCAGTATATACTTTAGTACCACCATCTTTATATTGGGCAGTCTTTATCGCAAAATATGGACCAGAGTTATATCTTGATACACTTATAACATCAATTGTTACCATTATCATTAAAATGATTAGTACGTAGAATATGATATTGATTATTTTGTTTATTTTTTTTGAGTCTTTTTTCTGTTTCTTATCTTGTGAGTCATCGTCAAAATCTTCATCAAAATCATTTTCCTCATTTAAATCGAAGTTCTCTTCTTTCGAATCAAAACTTTCTTCATCTTCATAAAGAACTTCTTCATATTCTTCTATGTTTTTTAATAGAGATTCTTGATCAATAGTATCATAATCTTCGTAGTCTTCATAATCTTCTATTTTGATTTTTTTCTTTCTCATACGATATCACCTATTCCTTGAATTTCGTGGCATTATAATACCATTTTTTTGTTAAATAGTCAATATTTTGTATAATCTTGGCTATGTTAAAAAGGTATTATGGTTGTGTTAATTTTTAATAATAGTCTCACCTAATTTTCGAATCAGAAACTAACTAAAAACTGGAACTTTTCATTCCAGTTTTACTTAGTATATTTTTAATTATATGTTTATATTAACCTAGCTTTTCTTTGAACTCTTCTTCTGTCCAGATAGGAATACCTAGTTCTTTAGCTTTATCATATTCTTTTTTGTATAAATAGTCTCCTTTTTTATTTTTGTACTCGGTATTCGTATATTCGGTTCCCTACTTTGATATTTGCTTTATTATCAATAAAAACATTATTGTTACGATCTGTTATTCTTATTCCATCTTCTTCTTTTTCAATATGTGCATCTTGTTCAAATACAAAGCCTTCTAATGAATATAGTTTTGCGAATAGTATTTGTTTTTCTTTTTCAACTTCTGATATTTGTCCTTGGTTGTACTGAGTTCTTGCTTTATTTATTTTTATTTCGGCAATACTTTGTCTTGCTTCAGTAAATACTTTATACGCTTTAGACCTTGTTGGTCTTCTACCCTCTGTCAGAGTGTCTAGTCTAGCTACTAAATTATTTACAACTTGCTCTGAACAATATTTACTTAATTCGTTTATTAGCCCTTTTAAGTCTGAATTAAAATATAATTCTTCCATTTTACTAGAGCCAATGATGTCTTCTATTCCTCTTGCGATTATCTTGTCATCATCATAATAAATACTATCTCTTTGAATGAAATATTTACAATTCAAATATTCTGTATAACCTTCATTAATACATTCACCTGTAATTATTTCTCCTAAGTCTTTTCCTTGACAGAAACCGGTAAACACAATATCTTCAGGTGTAACTTTAGAGCTTGCTAGATGTAATAATTCATGAAAAGTAATATCTCTTCCATTATTATCAGACATTAAAGCTATTTCATTTGATTCTGGATAGTAAGCGCCTTCATTGTTTCTTCCAAGCAGTCTTTTTATAGTTGTAATGATAGTACTCTTTTCTTCAGTAATAACCAAGTCTTTAATATTTCTATAAAATGATGAAATATCACAATGACTGCCAAAGTTTTCTCTAAGAATACTTTCAAATTCTAATACTATTTGATCATAATTTTTAAATCCTAAATGTTCATTTAAGTGATACTTTTTACTTGCTAGTACTGGAGAATCCAAAATTTCACCTTTTAATTTAACTCTTTTTAACTTGGCTTTTTCTGGGATATTATAAGCAATTCTTCTTAGTAGAAATTTATCAATATTATCTTCAAGTTTTTCCATATTTAATCACCATTTTCTCTATATATATTATACCATAAAACGCTTTCATTTCATAGAAAAACAAGTCTAATCCGACTTGTTTTTAGTAATTATTTTTCCCATAAATTTGAAGGATATTCGTTCTCATCAACTAGTCTTTTTAGAGCAGCTTTTACATTTTCAGCATCCTCTTTATAAGTTACTCCATACCAAGCTGATGTAGTTTCAATTACACTTACTGTAGCGTAGTTTTCTTCTATACTGCTGAATAGTACATCAGGAATTAAGTACTCACATTTTTCTAGGTCATCTTTGTTTTCATCAAAGAATCTTGGAAATTCTTTTTCTATGTATGGGAAGATACTTGGTGTAAATAACATTAAATTCATTGATACTTTGTCATCTGGTGAAACAATAAATTCTTCTTGACCAGATAATGGTTTAGCAACTAATTTGTCATCTACCTTTTCTATAACACTTTCAGTTATTTTGGTAAGCATACCATTTTCTACTTGGCATACTCCTCTTTTTACGGAACCATTTTCTGTAATAGTATTTTTTACTAAGTAACTTACTAGTCCATATGGATGTGGCATCTTATCATTAGTAGTATCTAGGAAGCTTGCTGCTTTTAGATAAGCATCTCTTCCATAGAAATCATCAGCATTGATAATTGCGAATGGTTCATGGATTTTATCTTTACAACAAAGAATAGCGTGTGCTGTTCCTAGCGGTTTTACTCTTGTTTCTGGTACTGAATAACCTTCTGGTAGGTTATCATTTTTTTGGAAACAGTATTCAACATTAATATATGGTTCTACTCTTTTTCCAATTGTTTCTTTGAATACATCATAATTTTCTTCTTTTATTAAGAAAACTATTTTGTTGAAGCCAGCTTTAATGGCATCATACACTGAGTAATCAATAATAAATTCTCCATTTGGTCCTAGAGGCGTTATTTGTTTTAATCCTCCAAATCTACTTCCCATTCCGGCTGCTAAAATAAGCAATGTTTTATCTTTCATATTTTCTCCTTTTTAGTTACTAACTAGTAACCTTTGATAGTTTTTTATGATTCTTCATCAATTTTTTAATACCATGTGGATGCTTAAAAGCAACACTTACTAAGGTATTTGTTACTTCTACTACTTTTCCAGTTCCAAAAGTTTCGTGATATACATAGTCTCCTACTTTGTAGTCGACTTCCTCTTCTCTAAACATTTCTGTTGTATCAATTTTTTCTTCTTTTTTAGGTAGTTCTTCTTCTTTTACATTTGTTTCTAAAAGTCCTGGATTTATCTCACTCATGAAACGGCTAACTGGATTTACTTGTTCTTTACCAAATAATGTTCTACGACGAGCATTTACTAGATGTAGATTATCTTTCGCTCTAGTAATAGCTACATAACAAAGTCTTCTTTCTTCTTCTAAGGCCATATTCTCCATAAGTGAATTCATATGTGGGAATATTCCTTCTTCCATACCAATGACAAATACATTATCAAATTCTAATCCTTTTACAGAATGAACTGTCATTAAACTTATACGATTTGGATCGTCTTTATATTCTTCAACATCACTAATTAGACTTATTTCTAATAAGAAATCTTCTAATGATATTAGACCTTCTTTTTCTTCAAATGCCTTTGTTATAGACTTAAATTCTTCTAAGTTTTCTAGCCTTACTTCTGATTCTAGACTTTGTTCACTTTCTAGTTCCTTTTTCATACCAGAAGCATCTAGTACTTTATCAATTAACTCTGTTAAAGTTAAATCTTCAGCTACTATTTTTAATTTTTCAATAGTATTTTTAAATTCTAACTCTTTTCCAGAATTAATAGCGTCATATATACTTATTCCTTCTTCATCAGCTCTAGAAGTTAAATTTTCAATAGTCTTTAGACCAATACCTCTTTTTGGTGTATTAATTACTCTTAAGAGACTTATATTATCTTTAGAATTATGAATAAGACGAAGGTAAGCAATTAAATCTTTTATTTCTTTACGAGAATAGAAATAGAAACTTCCAATAACACGATATGGTAGATTTTCTTTTAACATTTCTTCTTCTACTACACGTGACTGGGCATTTGTTCTATAAAGAATAGCAATATCTTTATACTCTGTTCCTCTATTTACTAATTCTTTTATTTTTCTAATAACATATTGTGCTTCATCTCTTTCATTATAAGCACGATAATATTTTATCTTTTCACCTTGTCCTCTATCAGTCCATAATTTTTTATCTTTTCTTTGGCTATTATTTTTTATTACTTGATTTGCAGCATCTAGAATAGTACTTGTTGAACGATAGTTTTGTTCTAATAGAATTGTCTTTGCATCTGGATAATCTTTTTCAAAATTCAAAATATTTTTATAATTAGCTCCTCTAAAACTATAAATACTTTGTGAGTCATCTCCAACACAAGTTATACGTCTATTTTTTTCACTAATTAGTTTTGTTAAGATGTATTGTGCTTGATTAGTATCTTGGTACTCATCTATTAAAATGTATTGATATAAATCTTGATATCTTTCTAGTACATCTGGATTTTCTTTAAATAGTTTTATTGGTAGTAATAATAAATCATCAAAGTCTACTGAGTTGTTTCGATATAATTTATCTTCATATTTTTCATATATTTTATGAATTACTTGTTCATAGTCACTAACAGCATATCTTTCATAAGCTTTAGCGGAAATCATTTCATTTTTACAACTACTTATTTTGTTTCTAATGGCTTTAGGATTATATACTTTTGGATCATATCCTAAATCTTTTATTATTTTTTTGACTACAGTTAATGAATCATCACTATCCATAATAACAAAGTTTCTATCATAACCTAATAATTCAAAGTTTTCTCTTAATAATTTTAAACCAAAGCTATGAAATGTTGAAACTTGTATTTTTTTAGCTTCATCACCAAGCATAGCATATAGTCTATCTTTCATTTCTTTTGCGGCTTTATTTGTGAAGGTAATTGCTAGAACATTGTATGGGGTAGCATATTTTTCTTCAATTAAATAAGCTATCTTCGTAGTTAATGTTTTAGTTTTACCAGCACCTGCTCCGGCTATTATTAGAAGAGGTCCGTCATTGTATAATACGGCTTCTTTTTGTTTGTCATTTAAATTATCTATATTCATCTTTTTACCTACTTCCTATTTACATTATATCCTATATTTTTAGATTAGGCAAACAGTCCAAAAGAAAAGACATCAAGATGTCATATGTTCCAATATTATATTTTTCATCTTTTGAAACCGTTTTTATTTATTATGTTGGTACCATTGAAAAAGAGTTCTTTCAATTTTATATTAAAAGGTGTCAACAAATGTTTTTTTGTCCACACCTTTATTTTATAACAAATTATCAATATCTTGTGATCAAGTTATGAAACTTGAGCCAAATAAATAATTTTTTATTTTAAAATATTATGTTTTATCTAAAATTGTTTTTGGGTTTGACTTTTTATAATAACTGAAACAAGCAAAATACTAATATAATAAAACAAATAGTAGTTCTCCAAATTTTTATTATTTAGTAAATATATTGTTTATATCTGATTGCTGTTGTTGTAAAAACTGTTTTCTTTTTTCTTCATTAAATGTAATCTTTTCAGCAAGTTTTTTACATTTTTGATTTTTTCCTCCACAATATCTACAGTCCATTCTTTTATTAAAAAGTTCCTCGACAAATCCATCGGCTTCTCTATTATCTAAAAATGCTGATATTGATCTTCTTGTATTTCTTCCACTGAACATTAAGTCAAATAGATTTCCCTCATATTTTTCATCCATATAGGCCTCTATTACACTTAATATAATATTGCTTGGAATACCCCTACCATCAATTTTAAATTTATCAATGCCTATGTCTGTGTATATTTTTAAATCTTCTGGTCTTATCCAACCACTGCATAACATTAAAATAGGATTATCTATGTATCTAGAAAAGCACTTAGCATATGGATAACATTGAACAAAGCCATCTTCAGTATCTTTTGAAAAATGACTATTTAAATTATTATGATACTGATGCATAATGCAAAATGGAAGGCATAAGGAATTTGCCAATAACTCAAAATCCATATCACAAGAATTTTTGATACTTTTTAATAAATGATAATTTCTATTTATATTTCTGTCCAGAACTATTCTTTTAACTCCCATTTCTTTTAATTGTAAAATTTGAGATACTGACGATGGGCACATATTAATAGAAGCTATAACTTTGATTTCTGGATAATTTATCTTTAAAAACTCCATTAAATATGGTGTTCCGGCGGTAATATTATCAACGCCTGCTTTTTTTAACAATTTTATTTGCTTATGTAATATTTTATTCAATTCAGCATTCGATAGAGTACCATGACAGGTAGTATTCATTATATAATTAAAATTTATGCCATTTTCTTTTGAATATGCAATATAATTTTTTAAAGTTTTGTAATCAATTTGAGGCAACTGTGTACCCACTCTAGAACTTCCTATCTCATCATATGGAAGGCAACCATAAGTTTCTATTATTTGAGAGTTCTCATGATGATTATTTAATTTTTTTAATGCATCAATATATTTATTATCAAATATTGCAGGGACCTTAAATTTATTCATATTTCTTCCCCACTAATGTTTTCACTTTATTGTCGTGAACAAAGAAAGCTCTACCGTGCCACCCATAAGTGAAAAATTGTTCTAATTCATATTTATCTTGTTTTCCAAAAGTGTCTTTGATTGCTTGTCTAACACCCATATTGTTATTAGCCCTGTTGAAGTTGTAGTCGTCAAACAAAATTATGCTACCATCTTGGAAAACTTGACTCTCTATCAATTTATTTAATACTGTAACGATCGAAGAATACAAATCGCAATCTATATTAATAAGTATTGCTGATTCTCGCTCTAATTGCATTTTTGCTATTGTGTCATCAAAATAACCTTTAACAATATTTGTATTGTCTTTTCCTATTAAATTACTAATATCATGCTCCAATAACACTTCAAATCCATTTGCACTTCCAAATGTTCCTTTTTGCCAATCATTTGTCAATTTTACTTGATAAGAATTTTTATCAACTTCGGAAGTTATTTCAGGTAAACCCTCAAACGAGTCAAACATAGACAATTTATTCATTACATTATATTGTTTCATTTTTGATGCTATTTTTCTAGCTGAGTACCCTTTAAAAGTACCAAACTCCATTATTGCTCCATTCATATAATTTGTAAAAAAGTATCTAAATATTTTATCGAATGTTTTTTCATAAACATCTTCTGCATCTGCCTCCGTATAATACCCTGGTGGCAAAATAGGTTTGTTTTTCATTTTTTCACCCTTGAACTCATTATTTTTACTATTAACTATTTTATAATTTTTTCTGTGAAATTCAGTCATCTAGCTTTTCGCCATTGAATAAACTACTTTAAATATTGGTTTACTTAGCTTTAATTTATATCTCATAATCTCTTTATTCTAATGTTACCCTGCGATGTATAAAATCATTAACTCGACCTTTAGTTACTAATTTTTCTTTTTATTGTTATGATTTTTCTGATGATAATAAAGATTCGTTTGTATTAACTATTTACCATTTTAAGTAGATCATCTTCTGATATTATTTTAATACCTAATTCTTTGGCTTTTGTATTCTTTGTAGAAGTAGAATTAATATCGTTGTTTACTAAATAATTAACTTTACTTGATATTGCTTTGACTACTTTGCCACCATTTTGTTCTATATATTCTATTAGTTGGTCTCTATTTTCAAAGTTATTTAAACTTCCTGTGATTACAAAAGATAAATCAGTCAAGGCTCCATTTTTTACTAAAGTTGTTTTTGGTATTATTACCTCTAACTTTAATTGTTCTAATTCACTTATAAAT
>CAVKJF010000002.1:28659-41899 GCA_963656615.1 bacterium
CCCATCAACCCATTCCTGTGCTATAACATCTCCAACGCCATCTATTGCACTTAATTCTTCAAATGATAAATTACACACTTTCTCAAAATCATTGTTGAAATGATTACAAATCAATTTTGCTCTTGAAAATCCTATATCTGGTATTCCAAGTGAATATATAAAGTTTGCTAATTTAACATTTCTTGCTTTTTCAATAGAGCTTATCATATTGTTGTATGACTTTTCACCAAATCCATCAAAAGCCATAATTTTGTCTTTATGTTCACTTAAATGAAATAAATCTGCATAGCCTTTTACAAGTCCTTCATCTATTAATCTACTTAAAATAGAATCTGATATACCATCAATATTCATTGCATTTCTGCTGACAAATAGACTTAATCTTTTTATTAATTTAGCAACACAAAACTCATTCATACAATATAAGTATTTAACATCACTATTTTCAACTATTTCTGCTTTTTCTCCACATATTGGACATTTATTTGGAATTACAAGATTATTACTTTTAGTATCATTACTAGCTACCTGAGGAATAATCATATTTGCTTTATAAACATTAATTGTATCTCCTATTCCCAATTCTAATCCTTTTAAAATAGATACATTATGTAATGATGCACGACTTACTATTGTACCTTCTAATTCAACAGGATCAAAAACTGCTACGGGATTAATAAGTCCTGTTCTTGATACCATCCAGTCAACTTGTCTTAAAGTAGTTGGTACCGTTTCATCTTTCCATTTAAAAGCTAAAGAATGTTTTGGATA
Source organism: bacterium (assembly GCA_963656615.1). GTDB lineage: Bacteria > Bacillota_I > Bacilli_A > RF39 > UBA660 > CAG-877. The sequence continues at coordinate 29,431 of CAVKJF010000002.1, forward strand.
TTTAGCTGTTGTTCCTAAACTATTTCCATATTCAATATCATCATAAGTTAAAACTAACCCATCAGATGGTATATCATATTTCTTTACCATTTCTTTGAATTCTAACACTTTTTCAGGAAGTGTTTCCTTTGTTACTTTAACATGCTCAACAACTTCAAAACCTAAAGACTTTAACCAATCGAAATATTCACTTTTTAAATTAGAAATTTTGTCATCTACTTCTATTAAAGTAAATATTATACAATTTACATTTCTTTCTGCAGTTATGCTACTATCTAATTGTCTAACAGATCCGGAACATAGATTTCTTGGGTTTTTATATTGAGTTGTACCATCACCCATTTCATCATTCATTCGTTTAAAATCCGAATACTTGATTACTGCCTCTCCTCGAACTACCAGTCTTCCTTTATATGGTATTGACAATGGCAAATTTTTAAATTTCTTTACATTTTCTGTTACAACTTCTCCTATTATACCAGTTCCTCTAGTAACGCCGCTTTTCAATTTTCCATCTTCATAAGTTAAAACGATAGTCAAGCCATCAAGTTTCCAAGATAATAATCCTTCTTTCTCACCCAAAAAGTTAGCCAATTCTGAAACTTGTTTTGTTTTTGCCAAAGATAGCATTGGTGCAGGATGTTCTACTTGTTGCAAAGAACTTGATATTTGAGGTTCAACATTAACGGTGGGACTATTTGAAAGTGTCATATTAGTTTCATTCTCTAACTTTACAAGTTCATCATATAGTCTATCATATTCATAGTCAGTCATAATTGAAGTGTTTTTTTGATAATAAAGCTCTGAAGCTTTATTAAGTGTTTCAATTAAGTCTTTCATTTTTTTTATTTTATCTTCCATATTTTAACTCCTTTTATTCCTCATTAAATTTTTCTTTTTGATATATAAATCATAGTGTTTCTCACAATTTAGCTTATCATATACTTCTTCTGGCATAGGGCAATAAGGATTTTGACCAACATATTCAATTCCATCTACAATAGTATCTACAAAGAACTTGCCTGATTTCTCAACAAACAGTCTAGCTCTTGCACCAGCATCATTCTCTATTGAAAAAGTAACATTTATATCATGAAAATTTTCAATCAATTGATTAATAGTTAATGCCTCATTTGCGCTTAATCCAATTGAGTCATAATTATTCTTACATTTTTCAGAATATTTGACTGCACTTATATACCATCTTTTTACACCATTTCTTATTAAGAAATCATGTATATTTGCTAATTCACCTATGTTATATTTAGTCATTACTGTTTGAATTATAACAGGTATATTATTAGAAGTTAGAATTTGAATATTCTTTTCAATTCTTGATATTTGTTTTGCAGTATCACTTGATTTTTTTGATGGTCTAACTTTCTCAATAATCTTAGTGTCCAGACTATCTATAGAAAAACGTACAACTGAATTCTTTAAATATGGTACTAATTCCTCAAAAGACATATATGTACCATTTGAATCTACAATAGTTATTGCATTGTTACCAATGTATTTTAATATATCTTTTATGTTTCTATTTAGAGTTGGCTCTCCACCTGTCAAAACAACAGTTATTGGATTTAAGTTTAATATATGATTTATAGTTGTTTTATAATCCTTAACTGAATTATTTAAGTTTTTATGTTCTGCAAAGCAATATACACAATTAAGATTACAGGCATTTTCAATCATCCAACAAATACTTACAGGAGTAATAAATTTCTTTATCTCATCATTTTCTGTTAAACAATCAAAACTATATTCCCCTGATACTTTGTCATAGCTAATTTTTCTTTTCAAGTTTTTTCTGCAAGACTGGACCAGTTTCTTTTCTTTTTTCATTACAATGCTCACTTTCACAAATTGGTTGAACTTGTTGTTCAATTCTATTTTTACATTCCGCAATATACTCATCAGCATCAAATTCTTTTTCTTGTTTTAAATTGTTGTAAACATAGTCAAAGAATTCATAGTGTTCTGCATATAAATATTGTCTGTCATCTTCTGTTATTTTGTTTCTATCTATTGTTCTATATATAGGTAATACCATATCTCTATATTTTGATAGTTCTTCAAATAGTCTCTTTGTTTGTGGATCTCTGAAGTATTCTTCATCATATATATCTAACTCTTCATCGTTAAAATATTTTTTTCTCATTTGTGGTAAGATTACAAGTACCCTAGTAAACATATACGCATCATAATAACCAAGAATTTTAAACAACTCAATATTATTTTTAACATGGTCAATATTTAACACTGGTTCAAATGTAATTAATCCTGGATTAATTCTTATATCATTTTCATGTAAAGCACTGATAACTGTGTTTATATCTGAAACAGTACAACCTTTTTGATATCTTTTTAAAATATCATCATTATAAGAATCAAATCCTAAATATACACATGATACTCCTGCTTCTTTCATTAGTGGCAACATATTATGTTCAATCATATATTGCATAGTTTTTACTCTACCAATTACATAAATATCTAGTTTGATATTATTTTCTATTAATAACTTAAATATTTCACAAGCTCTTTGTAATCCTTCTATATTTGTTCCGAAGAAGTCATCATCACAAAAAGTAACCTTATCAATATTAAATCTTTCTATTAAATCCTTTAATTCAGCTATAACTTTTTCTGGACTTCTATATCTTATTTTAGGTTGACAAGATACGGTCTGATAATCTTTCAAATAGCAGAATGAACAACTAGCATGGGCGCACCCTCTACTTGTGTTAACACCTAGTGAAAAGCCTTTGTCAATAACTTGTTGAGCAAACATACGATCTGTTGGTACTTGATCATCTAAATCGACAACTTCTCTTTCAGTAAGTACAACATTACCATTTTCATCTCTATATGCTAAATTTTTAATATTTAATGGCGATTCGTTATTTTTAATGGCATTCAAATAATTAATATATACTTGATCACCATCTCCAACGGTAATGTAGTCTATAACATCATACTTTTTTAATATTTTTTCATATTCCATTGTAGGATAAGGACCACCTGTCATTATCGTTACATCTGGTTTGTGTTCCTTTACCTCTCTCATAATGTCAATTATATCTTCTTCACTCGTATCGTATAAGGTAAAAGCAAACACATCACAATTTGACTTTAATAATCTCTGTGTCAGTTCTTCTTTGCTTAAACTTTCTATGATTCCATCAATAACTTCAACCTTATAGTTAGCATTTTTTAGCTGAGCGGCTATATGTAATAAAGCCATTGGTTCTGTTGTATAGGTATCAAAAAATTTATTATATAAGAATTTTGCACCTATTGAATCCAAAAAATTATAATATTTATTATCCTTACCTGCAGCTTCAGGATTAACTGCAAAACCAACTAATGTAATATCTTTTTTATCTTTTATTTCTTCTAATTCATCAAGTTCTTCAAGTTGTTCAAGTTCTTCAATCTTTTCCATTTTTCCCCCTACTTTTAATTAATTAAAATCGGATAATTTATATCCTAATTTATTAAGTTCTTTATAAACTCTATTTATTGGCATACCTAAAACATTATAATAATCACCATTTATCTTTGGAATATAAATAGCAGATTTTCCAGCAATTGAATAGCCAGATCTTTCAAAAATATATTGTTCATTTTCAATATACCAATCAATTTTCTCATCGGAAAGATCATCAAAATAAACTTCTGTTACTTCATTTAATGTAATTTTTTTATTTTGGTACAAATCTATGATTGTTACTCCTGTTACAGCATGATTAACTCTACCGGATAAACTTTGCAACATTATTTTTGCTTGCTCTTTTGTTTTAGGCTTTTCTAACTTTTTATCATCTATATAAATTATAGAATCTGCAGAAAGTATAACTCCTTCTTTTACATTCTTTGCAATTGCTTCAGCTTTTTGTCTTGATAAATCCATAACGTATTCTTTTGGATCAGTTTTATCTGAATGTTCTTCTATATTGCTTGGAATAACATCGTATATTAAACCTACTTTGTCCAATACTTCTTTTCTAGTTCTAGAATTCGAAGCTAAAATTAATTTCATTCTTATCATCCTCCACGTAACATAATTATACCATTTTTATCAACATTTTTTAAAAGAAATGACACTATTTGATGCATTTTTACTTTTCCAAATCTTTGTCATAGCATTGATATAGTGAACAAACCAAACATGATGGATAAGTTGGTCTGCACATTTAGTCAAAAAAGTTGTTGTTAGTCTTCCTGGAAATTCAAAATATAACTTTCTTGCTTTTAACTCCTTGATTGTTTTACTAATATCCTTAGTAAAAACATATACACTTATTGTATTATGATATTTTTTAAAATTTTCTACTTCATCCTTTCTTTTTTTATCCCGTAGTAATTGCTTTTAGTTTTTCAAAATTGTTAAGCCTATCTATATGCTTTTAATAAATAAGATTTACCTGCACCATATATTCCTGACAAAGTGATAATATAACCTTTTTCCATGAACCAAACCTCCCTTTAAAATTTTAATAATGAAAAAAGGACTTTTTTGGGCAACTCACCCTTAAAAAGTCCTCTTTTTAAAAACTATCAAATAAAAATATGTACTTGTATTTTTTCCAACCATAGCTATCACCAATAAAATTTTCGTATTTTATAATATCACTCTTTTTAAACTATGTCAACGTTAATATTATCATCAAACAAAAAAGAAGTGCTTATTATGTTAATGGTGAGACTAGTTGCTACTGATGTCAACTATATAAGGATTTGCCATAGAACCATCACCTGATATGTATTCAGTTCCTGGTTTTAAGGAAATGGCAGGTCTTACTCCTAAATCAGTTGAAACTGGCATCCAATAAACAGCACCAGATGTCAATATAGATCTACTCCATGACACATCTGGAAAACTTGCCGCTGAAAGAAGCCAAGACCAATTATTATTTTTTATTATTGTGCTGTTTCCTAACAAGGACATTTCTGGACTCGTAAACATTCCTACTGGATATTTTAACATTGCCTTTTCGTTTATGGTGCTGAAACTATCAGTTTTATTTAAGCAATAAATATTTGTTGTTGAGGAGTTTGTTTTAAATGTTAATTTATCGCTAATCGTAGAATTCCATCCACCATAACTATCTATATTTCTATGATTACAATATATTGTATCTTCCAAATACGAAGTGTAATTAATCATATATTTTTCATACCATAGGTCTATAGCTTTTTTTATAGTTGAATCATTTTTATTAATATCATCAGCATATAACATTTCATTTATTGCGTCTTCTATACCCTTTCCATGCGATAGTGTAACATAATACAAAGAATTACTGTTTGAGTTTAAGTAATGCACATAATTAATAATTTCACATTCTCCTGAGACATTAAGACAAGTATAATGATGACTATTTAAACTTTCTTTATTAGTGCTATCTAAATAATTCCAAAAGATTACTGAATCATCATTTAGTTTATACTTTCCATTTTCATACGTAAAACCCGATGCATATTTATAATTATTTTCCGAATTCAAATAATTGTAGGAAGTATTTGAAACATTTGTTACATATTGAGCGCCATAATTTAAGCCTTCCATTTCATAAATGTATTTTCCAGATAAATCACTATAGTTATCATACCAAGTTGTAGGATCAATTGTTTTAACATCTTCACCTGTATAGTACATACCAGATGTTTCTGTACAACTATCACTGTAATAAATTGTATTATTTTTTACATACCCTTCTAGTGTTTGACCAGATGTAAGTTCTATATAATACATTGTTGTATCAACAACTTTTACTATATAGTATATTTTGGTTGAACTAGTCAAAGTAGAAGTTATAAATGTATATTTTCCTTCAGCCTCAGTTGTTGAAGAAATTGTAGATGGATTATTCAAAGTATAGTATCCATTTTCGCTATAATCGTATGTATCGGCAAAATAGTAAGAGGTTAATATAGAATTTTTCTTTAATACAGCTTTAGATTCTTTACTGTATTGCTTAGATACATAAACGGTATTATACTTATAACCAACCTTGGCAAGAGAATTTCCTTCTGCATTGTATTGTATATATCCAAACTTTGGATAAGAAGATTTATCATTTATTCTAAAAACTCTACATCCAGTTGTACTATTATAAGAATCTGTATAATATAAAGTTGTACAAGTTCCAGTTGAAGTCGTTTCTTTGCAAGTGTATTTATTTAATAAGTTTTCATAAGTAGAATCAGACCAAATTCCTTGAGTCAAAGTTCCTGATAAACTAAATGTTTTAGTTTTAGAATCATACTCATAGTCTGTTCCATAATAATAATTATTGTTTAAATTGGTGATAATGCTATTATCATATCCCACATGAGTTCCCCTATCACTTCCACAAGCACCATTGGCGTCAGGTTCTCCATTATAAATCATTTTTACTCCACCAGTGTCAGTAGTTCTAATCATTTGCCAACACATACCAGCAAATAATACATTATTTTTATTTTTCACTTCTGTTCCTTCATCATCTGTTGACGCATAATAATGATATATTTTTTTAGTACCTATTCCTGCAAATGAATCTTGATGTTCTCCAGTGTACTCTTTTGCTAGTCCTCCTGATGTTGCTTCTTGTTGTAACACTTTATAGAGCGTTGCAGTTTCTTGAACTGTACCCGAAGCTGATTTATTTAGACCTAGTCTTGACCAAGTTGCTTTTATCTCTACATTTTCCTCTGGCATAATAAAATTATTTTCGTTTATTTTTGTTATATTTTTATTAGTAATTACCCATCCTTTAAATTGATAACCAAAACATACAGGTATATCACTTGATATTGTTACTGTATCAAATACAAAATGTTTACTCGACATTGGCACATTACTCATAGTACAATTGGCCGGTGCATTATCATCATAAGTTACCGTATAATTATTTAATATTATTGGCGTTAGTGTAGAAGTAATATTTTCATTCACACCATCTATTTCCGATACAATTGTTTCACTTGTATTTGTTTCATATAAACCTATTGTATCTTCATAATTATCATTCAAATTAATGTCAATGGTTAATTTTGCTTTACCACCAGAATCATAATCATTTATATCCCAAGTAACTTTATTGTTAACTGTATTAACTTCACCTGTGTCAACACTAATATTAGAAATACTAAAATACTTACTATTAACATCATCTTCAACCTTAAAGTCAGTGTAAGATACAGTTCCAAAAAAGGCTTTATGCAATATATCATTTATATTATCTTTATTAGCAGCATATTGTTTATCACTTATATTTTTTACAGTACTTAATATAGTATCACCTAGTTCATATTGAATTGCCTTTATATCTAAGTAATCATATTTACTTTTTAAATACTTATATTCTGATACTTCATTGGGAGTGTCAACTGTGGGATATCCATCTGTTAAAAATATTACTGATATTTTTTTACTATCATCATAAGTATATTTTGATAACATATTATCTATTTTTATTAAAGCCTGATAGTAATTTGTATTACCAGTTGCAGTAATATTATTAACTAAGGATGAAATAGTTTCTAAATCAGTAGTAAAATCTGATAAAATAGTGGCATTATCATTAAAATTAACCAATGCTACTCGGTTAGTTTTTTCATCATTTGCTAATTCAATTAATATATTAGATATATTATTTTTTATTTCATCAAATCCACCTGAATACATCGAATCTGAATTATCAATAACAAGTATTATATCTCTATCTTTATTATCACTTTTTTCAATACTTTCAACATCAAACGTAATTCTTGCTTTACTTTTGCTAAGCCAATGAGCTGACTTGGTTACTTTCCATGAACCCGGTTCATTTTCATCATAATTTAGATTAACTGATTTTATTTCAATTGATTTCACAGGTACAGTTGCCGCAAATGAATAAGATATAAATACTATTAAAAGCCCTATTAAAACAATAGAGCTTATTACATATTTTTTATTACTTAGTAGTTTGTCACAATTAATACGTCTGTCTGTCTGTCTAAGGATAGACTTTATTCCTTTCTTTGTCAACATCTAATCACCAAACTTTGTCTATTTTTTTACATTTTAAGTATATCAATTATTTACAATATTTTCAAGATTCAACTATCATCAAAAAAAAAGAAGTGCTTATCTTACACTTCTATATAAATCTTGTAATTCTTTATATTTTTCTTGTTCTTTATCAATTCTTTCTTGACGTTCTTTTTCTCTTTTCTCTTTTTCTTTTTGTTCTTTTAAGATGTTAAGTAATAACTTATAATCATCAATAGTTAAAAGATCATTATATTGAGCTGTTTGAGTAGTTGTTACTACTTGTTTAGGCTCTACCTTGATACTGTTATTTACAGCTTTAACTTGGTATGGAGCCTCAACTGGCTTATAGTTTTCTGGTCTTTTTACTACTTTTTTAACTATTACTTTTGTCTTTACTGGTTCTTTATAGACATATGGCTTAATAATTTTATAAACTATTAAGAATAGAATCCAGACTATAAATATGGTACTTGATAATTCAATTAATGCTTGTGCATTACTGTTACCATAGACAGATGACTGACTAAAAACGTCAAGTTTATTTTCGTTTATGATATTTAAAATTAACATTAATATATAAGTAATAATACAATATATTGAAACATTAATTCTTTTTATTATCTTTGGTACTTTTTTATTGAAAACTGTTACCCAGATAATAATATTACTTATTAGGATGGCCGCTACATAAATAGCTAAGTTAGGGAAATATATAAGTATGAATAAGTTATTCATCATATAATCCATCATATTACTTAAACTATCTCTGTAAGCATATAATAATGTCATTATAATTATTGCGTAAATAATAGCATAGAAAAATTTACTACCTTTGGCTTTTTTATTATTAGTTGATAATAATATTAAACCTAGTGCTAGTATCGCTATTAGTATTACAATGTATAGACTAGAAGATTTTGTTATTTCTAGTAATACTGATAATTTATCCATAAATGATAATCTTTCCATAACTATTCAACCATCCCTTTTTCTTTTTTTACGCTTCTGTTATTTCTTGAAGTTCAGCTATATAAATTGTTTGTGTTGTTGATTCATAATTGGTACAAGTTACTAAAGTTAATGTTGTTTTATCATAGTTTCTGTAAATTGCTATTGTACCAACTTTATCTTGTTTATATATGTTAACAATTTTATAAGCATATTTTTTATTCTTATATGTTATATAAGCATAGTCACCTTTTTTTAGTTTGTATAAGTCATTGAAGAAGGCATTCCAGCCTGTACCAGAGTGACCTGCTAAAATTAGGTTACCTGATTCTACATCTGGATACGATGAACCAGGTACTGTGTAAAGGTTCTTATCAACGTTATTATCTGGAGCGTTTTTACTTAAGAAACCTTTTGTTAAATTTATCTTTGGTATATTTAAGTAACCAATGTATTCATTTGTTACCTCGGTTTCCACCGTTTCCTCTTTCTCTGCTATTCCATCATCTTCTATAATATTTTGATTATTTGAAGTATAGAAGATGTTTGACATATAGTCATAGGCCATAACCTTTTTTGACTGAACATAACTATATGAAAGAAAGAATCCCCCAATTAGTATCACTATCGCACAAATTGTAGTAGTTACACTAGGAGAGATTCTTGATTTCTTTGACTTTTTTTTATCTCTTGGCATTCTTATATATGAATCCAACAGTAGATCCGATTAATAATATACCAAGAACTGTCATTATAATTGAACTTGTTGATGCTGTATCTGGTACAGGTACTTCTGGGTAGTTATTGAAAGTTACTTGATGAGATTCATGTTCATCATCAATTGTAATTGTTATTACTTCATCACTTTTCTTATAACCTTCTGGTGCTTGTACTTCTTCAATTGTATATGTACCATCAGCTAAGTCTGTAAATACTTTTGGATCTGTAGTAGTTTCAAATCTAGCTACTTCTTCTCCATTAGCATTTTTAATTACTAGAATTGCTCCTGCTAAAGCTTTTCCAGTTGAAGCGTCTATCTTAGTAATTGTTACTACACTTGATTTTGCATCATTGTATACTTTTACAGTTATATTTCTATTACTATCAGTAATAGTAAATTTAATTGGCTCTGTTATTTTCTTATAACCTTTTGGAGCTTCAATTTCTTCAACTGTATAAGTACCATTTTCTAAGTTTCTAATTACATGAGCATTTGTAGTTGATTTCCATCTAGTAATTTCTTTACCAGAGGCATCTTTTAATACTAGTGTAGCTCCTGCTAAAGCTTTATCTGTAGCTCTATCTAATTTAACGATTGTTACTTGTGAACTTGATATTGTTAAATTAGCAGTAGCTGATACATCTTGTTTTTCAGGAGTTAATACAGCTGGCATACAGTTTTGCATGTTACTATTTGTTGGCTTATATTCATAAGCTTTATTTACTGTTCCAGTTGCTGAAACTTTTACTGTTAAGTTTAATTTAGTGTCTGTTACTTTTGATGCTGGTATTCTTATTTTAAAACTTTCATTTTTAGCAAATGATGTTTTATTTTTACCTGATGCATCGATTACTAAAGTACCTTCTGGCGCATTACTAACAGATACATTATATGTACTAATGTTATTTGATGTAACCTTGAAGTACTCAGATTCAAAATATTTTGAATCAGATGATAATTTCATTTCATTGTTTGAAATTGATAATGATATAGATGATTTTGCATAACCAGCAGCTTTTGCTTTTTTAGCATTAGTAACTAGATCTTTGATATATGGTCTAATACCATTAGGGTCACTTGCTGCTGACTTAAAATTATTACCTAAGTTTGAACTTCCAGTTGTATCATCTAGATACCACCAAACTGCAGTCTGTGTTATATAGTAGTCTTTAGAAGCATCACCGGTAATGCTTACACTTGGATAACCATGTTCCATTAAATAAGCAAATCCTGCATCCATTTCACCTACTAGATTAGCTGTTACGTTTTGACTTGTTGCTTTATGAATATTTAAACAATATATGTATTCACCTGATGTAGTTACTTTTGTCTTGAATGATACCCCAGCTAGATATGCAGGTAATTTAACACCTGAGCCTAGAGATATTGATTGAGCAACTGCGTTAACGTTTAAAACGTTTGAGCCAAAAATGACTCCTGTTAGAATCATCATTATGAAGATTCTTACTTTTTTTAGATACTTTTTCATTTTCTTCACCTTTCCCCTCAAATGTGGCTATATTATATCATATTTTTTATTTTTTTGCAAGTTTTACTTTATCTAAATGTCTTTTTCAAATATTATTTGATCATTAATATCTGCTACTATACACTTTTCCTCAGTAATAAGCATGTAACTTGCATCTTCTTTACCTAATGGTAAAGAGATAGATCCAGGATTGATATAAGTACATTTACCAATATTAGTAAATTCAGCTATATGTGTATGACCAGATATTAAAATAGCATTATCTTTGTGCCAAGTTCTTTTGTTATACACATGACCATGAGTAAAATAAACATCCTTATTATTAATTTTCATATTTATACAACCAGGTATTATATCAAATGGTTCTAAATATGTATTAATATTTTCATCACAATTACCTTTCATACAAACTAATTTGTCTGAAAATGAATCTAAAAAATTTCTTACATATTCTGGATCATAATCATCTTGACCAGTTCTACCATAGTTATAATATAAGTCTCCTAATACTATTAAACTATCACAAGAAAATTCTTTAAATTTCTTTTTAATTAATGGTAAATTTGTTTTTATTCCATGTATGTCTGATATTACTAATAATTTCATGTTTTCTCCTTTCTTTATCAATTAATACTATAACACAAACTGATAATTATTCATATAATATTTTAGTAGAAAGGAGATTTATGAAAAAGAATATTTTATTTTATTGCTTATTTTTTGTTTTAGTATTTTTAATGGTTGGTTCTTTATTCTTAGATTTAAATAAGGGTAAAAAGAATGACACTAATAAGAATACGAAGATAACCTTAGCTGAAGTGGCTCATACTATTTTTTATGCACCTATGTATGCCGCTATAGAAAATGGTTATTTCGAAGATAATGGAATTGATGTTGATTTAATTCTAACTGCTGGTGCAGATAAAGTTACTGCTGCAGTATTATCAGGAGATGCTGATATAGGATTCTGTGGTAGTGAAGGAACAATTTATGTTTATAATGCTAATGAAAAGGACTATTTAAAAACTTTTGCACAACTTACACAAAAGGATGGATCATTCTTAGTATCTAGGGAGAAATTTGATAATTTTACTTTAGATGATTTAAAAGGAAAAGATGTTATCGGAGGACGAGCTGGGTTTCGTCTTTAAAAAAGATTATTAAAATTTAGATAAAATTCTATATTTTTATCTTTAGTTAAATATATTTTTTCTATTATTAATTCTAGAAAAGACTTATTATTTAAAATTTCATTGATATTATATTTTGTTTTGTTTTTTAT
>CAVKJF010000003.1:0-18521 GCA_963656615.1 bacterium
CTTTTATGACAGTTTGACTCTAGCAAAAGTAATAGATTTATCAACAAAAGAAACTTTATGCGACGTAGGAACAGGTGCCGGTTTTCCAGGAATAGTATTAAAAATAGTATATCCAAACTTAAAAATAACTTTGGTAGATGCTTTACAAAAAAGAGTAAACTATTTAAATACAATCATAAAAGACTTACACCTAGAAAATATTCAAGCTATTCATACCCGTGGTGAAGACCTTCATGATAAATATGATGTAGTAACTGCAAGAGCCGTAGCGAACATCGAAAAATTACTAAAATATACAATGCATCTAGTAAATAATACAGGCGTATTTGTTGCTATGAAAGGAAATATAGATAATGAATTAACACCTGAAATAGAAAATAAAATCTCAAAAAAATATCAAATATTAAAAATAGAGAAATTCGAATTACCTATAGAAAATAGTCAAAGAAGTTTAATTGTAATAAAAAATAAAAAGTAATTAAAAGAATAAGTAGTTAGCTAATTTATTAAGGGCTACTACTTTTTTTGTTAAAAAAATAAATTAAAATCACCTAAGTAAAATCTAAGCTCAAGAAACTAAATTAAATAATTCAAATTTAAAACCAAAAATATCCGAACTCAACTAAATAAACAAAATAAAAAACTGATATTGAAAGATTTGACAAACTAAGATATAATATAATAGAGAAAGAATAAAGCGAGGGATGCAAAATGAATACAGAAACAAAAGACGAAGTTGTTTATTTATATTTAGACGACATAATTCCAAACCGTTTTCAACCAAGAGAAGTATTTGACGAAAAAGCACTAAAAGAATTAGCAGTTTCAATTAAAGAACATGGTGTTATTCAGCCAATAATCGTACGTCGTGTAAACGGAAAATATGAAATAATTGCTGGAGAACGTCGTTATAAAGCATCAGCATTAGCTGGTATGACAAAGATCCCTGCTATTATAAGAGATTTAGATGATAAAGAAAGTTCAAAAGTAGCTTTACTTGAAAACTTGCAAAGAAAAAATCTTAATCCAATAGAAGAAGCTAGAACATATCAAAAAATTCTTGAAATAGATCAAATGACTCAAGATGAATTAGCAAAAACAATGGGTAAGAGTCAGTCAGCGGTAGCTAACAAATTAAGACTATTATCATTATCAGATGAAGTTCAAGATTCATTATTGAAAGAACAAATTTCCGAAAGACATGCTAGAGCATTACTAAATATTTCAGATGCCAAGAAGCAAAAAGAAATGTTAAAAAAAGTAATAAGCAATAAAATGACAGTAAGAACATTGGAAGAGGAGATATCAAAAATGAACGGAACACCATCAAATGAAAATATTCAGTCTGTAAGAACAACATTAACAAATAATGCTACACCTATAATGCCAACAACAGATATGCCAGAAGATATGTCAAATTATGGAAAAGTAACAATAGCTCCACCAATAGAAAACGGTCCAGCTAGTCAAGAACAAAAGTTTATTAACTATGGTGAAATTGATAAAGAAGCCGTAGAAGAACCTAAAAATTCATATTATAATCAAGTTGAAGTTCAACCAGTTGATGTAAATACAATAAAAGAAAAAGCCATTGATATAACACCAGGAAATGATACACCATCAGCTGACTTAGATAATTTATTAAATATTCAAGCACCAGCTAGTAGCAAATATCCTCAAGTAAAGGCTCGTCCAACACAAGATTATATGACACCAGCTGAAGCAATTGTTAAAGGTGATGCCGAAGCTCCTGATGAGTCAATTAAAGATTACTTCCAAATGCCTAATATCAAGGCAACAGACTTTTCACAAGGAGTAAATCAAGCTGCAGCTATGCCTGCTCAACAGTCAATTTCTAGCATCATGAGTAATCCAAACCCTGTTCAAAATACAAAACCTTATACAACAGAAGAGATTATGGCTAAAATTAGAGACGTAGTAAAAGACATAGAAAGTCATGGTAACAAAATTACTTTTGATGAAATGAATTTTGCAACAGCTTATCAAGTAATCATTAAAGTAGATAAATAAAAGGTAGATAATTCTACTTTTTTTTAACAAAAACATTTAAAAAAGTTCAATTGTTTGATACAATAATTAAGTAAAATTGAAAATGGGTGATTAGATGGGAAAGGTTATATCATTAGTAAATCAAAAAGGTGGAGTAGGAAAAACAACGACAAGTATCAATCTTTCTGCATCACTAGCAGTATTAGGGAAAAATGTTTTATTAATAGATTTAGATCCTCAAGGTAATACAACTACTGGTGTAGGAATAAATAAGGGAGAAATTGAACGTAGTATATATGATGTTTTAATAGACGAATGTACAATAACAGAAGCTATTATCAAAACAAAATATAAAAACTTATATGTTTTACCTGCAACAATAAATTTAGCCGGAATTGATATTGAATTAGTAGAAAAAAGTAAACAAGAAAATGGTTTTCAAAAAGGTGAGCAATTAAAAAGACATATAGAAGGAATCAAAGATAGTTTTGATTATATAATAATAGACTGTCCACCTTCTTTAGGTGTTATAACAACAAATGCACTAACAGCTTCTAACTCAGTTATAATACCAGTACAATGTGAGTTCTTTGCTCTAGAAGGAATAACACAGCTATTAAAAACTATTATGTTAGCACAAAAAACATTAAATCCAGACTTAGTAATCGAAGGTGTTTTACTAACTATGTTAGATTCTAGAACAAATCTAGGCTTTGAAGTAGTAGAAGATATCAGAAAATTCTTTAAAGAAAAAGTATACAACACAATAATTCCAAGATTAGTTAGATTAACAGAGGCTCCATCACACGGAGAACCTATAATAGTTTATGATCCAAAAAGTAGAGGATCAGAAGCTTATATAAATTTAGCAAAGGAAGTGATTGCGAGAAATGGAAACAACTAACAACAATAAAAGAAGAGCCTTAGGTAGAGGTTTAGAAGAATTATTCTATAATGAACCAATTGATTACAACAAAGTAGAAGAAAAAATACTAACAGAAACACCAAAAGATGAAATCAAAATGGTAAAAATAGATGAATTAAGAAGTAATCCATACCAACCAAGAAAAGTATTTGATGAAACAGCACTTCAAGAATTAGCAGCTTCAATCAAAGAACATGGTGTATTTCAACCCATAATAATTAAAAAGAGTATTAAAGGATATGAAATAATAGCCGGAGAACGAAGAGTAAAGGCCTCAAAATTAGCAGGATTAGATGAAATACCAGCAATAATTCGTGATTTTTCAGATGACGAAATGATGGAAATTGCTCTACTTGAAAACTTACAAAGAGAAAATTTAAATGCTATAGAAGAAGCAAATGCCTACAAGAAATTACTAGAAACATTAGAATTAACTCAAGAACAACTATCAAATAGACTAGGTAAAAGTAGAAGTCACATCACAAATATGATAGGTCTATTGAACTTACCAGAAGAAGTACAAAAACTACTTAGTAGTAAAGAAATAAGTGCTGGACATGCAAGAATAATAAGTAAACTAGAAAACGAAGAGCAACAAATAAGTCTTGCTAAAAAAGTAGTAGATGAAGGACTAAGTGTTAGACAACTAGAAGATATTACACATTCTAATGAAAAGTTCTTAAGAGTACACGAAATTAAAAGAAAACCAAAAGAGACAAGTTCAGAATATATGTATTTACAAGAAGAACTATGTGAAAAATTAGGTACAAAAGTAAAAATTAAAACTAATAAAATAGAAATCAGTTTTGTTAACGGAAATGATCTAAATAGACTATTAGAAATAATGAATTTAGAATCAAGGAGGTAATCATGTTAAAACTGACTGAAAATATAGAAGTTGATATAATTAATTTAATTCTTCCTGTAATATATATATTAATAGGAATGGTAATCTACAAAGTCCTAAAAAGAATTATTGATAGAAGTATAAATATAGAAAGAATAACTTTAAAATCACATAAACAAAGAGCAGAAACAATAAAAATGTTAATACTAAATATAATTAAATACATAACAGTAATATTAGTGTTATTAGCAATTCTTTCTAACTTTGGAATAAACGTTAAGTCAATTTTAGCAGGACTAGGAATTACAACTGCCATTATTGGTTTAGCATTCCAAGACCTAGCAAAAGACTTAATAGCAGGTATTTCAATAATTACTGAAAATCAATATGAAGTAGGAGATACCATAGAAGTAGATGGATTCATGGGAGAAGTTGTATTTTTAGGACTAAAAACAACAAAAATTAGAGACTATAAAGGTGCAACAAAAATAATAGCAAATCACAACATGGATAAAATAATTAATTATAGCCTACATGATTCATTAGCTGTAGTAGATATAGGAACAAGCTATGAAAATACAACAGAAGAAATAGAAAAAGTATTAACTGATTTAGCAACCAATTTAAAAGGAAAAATAAAAGATGCCACTGGTGACATTGAAATTTTAGGAATAAATAGACTTGCAGACTCAGCTGTTGAATATCGAGTTACTGTACCAGTAAAACCTATGAAACAGTTTGTAACTGAAAGATTCTTAAGAAAAGAAATTAAAGATGCCTTTGATAAATCAGGAATTAATATCCCATATCCACAAATAGAGGTGCATAATGGAAAATAAAGAATATACAATAGGAACAAAAGTCATCATGAAAAAACAACATCCTTGTGGTGCTAACTCATGGGAAATAACTAGACTAGGTGCTGACATAAAAATAAAATGTCTAAACTGTGGAAGAACAGTACTAATACCTAGAATTGATTTTAATAAAAAAATTAAAAAGATAATTACAGAGGAGGAATAAAATGTTTCAAAAGAAAAAACTCCGCTTAAAGAAATTTTATTTCCATCCAACAACAGCCCTAATTCTCTTAACATTTGGCCTAATAATTTTAAGTGCCATATTATCAGGATTAGAAATGCAAGCTACATATAATACAGTAAATATTAATACAAAAGAGCTAGAACCAACATTAATAGCTGTTGAAAACATGTTGAGCTTCGATGGAATAAAATACATTATAAGTAGTGCAACCAGAAATTTTATTAGTTTTGCTCCATTAGGTACATTGTTAATATCATTACTTGGTTTAACCATTGCTGAAGCAACTGGTATGTTAGAAACTATCACCAGAAGAAAACTAAAAAAGATGCCAAAAAATGCTCTAACATTTATTTTGATCTTTGTAGCAACAATTTCATCATTAATTAATGAAGTTGGCTATGCAATACTAATACCTTTAGCAGCCTTAATATACTTCATGAATGATAGAAACCCAATTCTTGGTATCGTAACAGCATTCGTAGGAGTTGCCTTTGGCTATGGTGTATCAATATTTGTAGGAACAATGGAATCATCATTAATAGAATATACAAAAAATGCTACACTTTTAGTTGATGATACAGCTCATATAGCCCTAACTTCAAATCTTATCTTTATAATAGCTGCTTCAGTTATACTATCAATAGTAGGAACTATTATAATTGAAAAAATAATAGCACCAAAGATAGGAAAATATAAAAAAGATGAAGAAATGGCTCAAACAGAAAAATATAGTATTGTTAATACTGAAGAAACACAACAAATTGAATTAGAAAAAGAAAAAAGAGAAAAAACTGGTTTAAAATATGCTTTAATTACAGGAATTGTAGTCCTATTATTGTTCATCTGGTCACTAATTCCTAATCTTCCATACTCTGGTTTATTACTAGATATGTCTGAAACAACATACTTAAATCAAGTTTTTGGTGAAAATGCCTACTTCCAAAATGCATTTACCTATTTAGTATCCCTTTTATTCTTTCTAACAGGTATTGCCTATGGTATAGGAGCACATACAATAAAAAGTGATTCAAAACTAATAGAAAAAGCAAGTGATAATTTTTCAAAACTAGGTAGTATGTTTATTTTAATGTTTGTTGCAGCTCAGTTTATAGCAATATTTAAAAAGACAAATATAGGTATGGTAATAGCATGTTGGCTAGCAAATGCTTTAGAAATATTAGATTTTACTGGTATACCTTTGATTATAGTAACTCTAATATTTATAGCTATAGCAAACATATTCTTAACTGGTACCGCAACAAAATGGATGATTTTTGCTCCAATAGTTGTACCAACATTTTTACAGTCAAACATTTCACCAGAGTTTGCTCAAATAGTAATGCGTGCTGGTGACTCAATGACTAAAGGTTTCACACCAATACTAGCAGCATTCATTATATATCTAGGCTATCTAAACATATATAATTTAAATAAAAATAGACCATACTCAATTACCAAAGCTATGAAACTAATAACACCATATTTCTTATTAATTTCATTAACTTGGATTTTATTGGTAGTAGGTTGGTACATATCAGGTCTTCCAATAGGACCAGGAGTATATCCAACAGTATAGCACCCGTTCGGGTGTTTTTAATTTTTATATTTAAAAAGAAAAACTTATGTTATAATAAGACAAGAAAAGAGGTATTTATATGAGTTTAACAGCTGGAATAGTAGGCCTACCAAATGTAGGAAAATCAACTTTATTTAATGCAATAACTAATCAAAAAATATTAGCTGAAAACTATCCATTCGCAACAATAGAGCCAAATGTTGGAGTAGTTACAGTACCAGATGAAAGAATGGACAAGTTAAAAGAAATGTATGATCCAAATAGATTTATACCAACAGCATACGAGTTTACAGATATTGCAGGTTTAGTAAAAGGAGCTTCACAAGGAGAAGGTTTAGGTAATAAATTCCTATCTCATATACGTGAAGTAGACGCCATAGTAGAAGTAGTAAGATGTTTTGATGATGGAAAAATAATTCATGTAGAAGGAAATATAGATCCAATTAGAGACATTGAAACAATTAATCTAGAACTAGCTATAGCCGATTTAGATGTCATTAATAATAGACTAGAACGTGTTGCTAAAAAAGCCCGTACTACAAAGAATAAAGATGATTTATTAGAAGTAGAGGTCCTAGAAAAATGTAAAAAAGCCTTAGAAGAAAATACACCAATAAGACAAATAGGTTTAAATGAAGAAGAAAAGAAAATAATAAAGTCTTACAGCTTTTTAACATTAAAGCCAATAATATATCTTGCCAATATAAAAGAAAGTGAACTTGGTAATCCAGACAATGAATACGTAAAAGTAGTAAAAGATTATGCTGCTAAAGAAAATGCAAAAGTAGTTAGTCTTTGCGCAAAAGTAGAAGAAGAATTAAGTGAACTATCAAAAGAAGATAAAAAAGAAATGTTAGAAGGACTTGGATTAGATGCATCTGGACTAGATAAATTAATAACAGCAACATATGACATTCTAGGTCTCGCAACATATTTTACCGTCGGAAAAGATGAAGTACGTGCTTGGACATTTAAAAAAGGTATGAATGCAAAACAATGTGCTGGTATAATTCATACAGATTTTGAAAAAGGATTTATCCGTGCTGAAGTAATTTCATATACTGACTTAATTGAACTTGGTAGTGAATTAAAAGTAAAAGAAGCAGGAAAAGCAAGACTAGAAGGAAAAGATTATTTAATGCAAGATGGAGATATCTGCCATTTTAGATTCAATGTATAAAAATTACACCATTTAAAAATAAAGGAAAAAGTATGAAAAAACTAGTAATTTTTGAAACAAATAATAAAGACGGTATTATGAGTAGAAGTAAAAAGTTCTATCCGGATACTTATAGTGAAGAAGATATAAAACAAGACTTTTTAAAAGTACGTCAAAAAGTAGGTGAAAAATACGGCTTTTCGGGTTTAAAAATACTTCAGCCTGCTCAAAAAGACGTAGAGGCAAATCTTGATTATCCAGATGGAACATATAAAAGAATAGATGATACCTGCTTATCAAAAGAAGATTTATGGTATGAAATAATACCAGCAGATATATTAGTAATCGACTCTAATTATCCAAATATTGTCATTGGCCATAGAGCTGCAGACTGCCCCGTAATAATAGCCGAAGATAGAAAAAAACAAGTAGTAGCAGTTTCACATTCTGGTGCTTTACAAATCAATAGAAAAGTTCCGATGTATACCATAAGTGCTCTTCAAAAAGAAGTTGGCAGTAATCTAAATGATATTTATGTCTACATTGGTAGTTGTATAAAAAAATCTTCATACGTTTATGACCGTTATCCAAACTGGGCAACAAATGATTCTGTATGGGAAAACTGCATAGAAAAAAAGAATAATTTATATCACATTGACTTAGTAACCGCAATAATTAATCAATTAAATATACCGAAAGAACATATTATAATAAGTCCTGTTGATACATATAAAGACCCAGATTATTATTCACATTTATCAGAAGCCAAAAAAGAATTAAAACCTATAGGTCAAAACTTTATAGGAGCATTTTATAAAGAACAAAGATAGTATTTTCTACTATCTTTTAAGTTGCAAAAAAATCTTAAATTTGTTATAATATGCTTCTAACAAAAGAGGTGATACTTTATGACACAATTCATTAAAAAAGTAGAAATTTACTCACCAAAAATATTAAGCAGTAAAAAAATATTTACATTATCTGATATACATAGAACAAACAAAAAAGGAACAACACCAGGTCTTGCACATTTAAGTATGATAGAAAAAGAACTAGCTTCAGAAATTGATAATATTGATTTTATACTTATACCTGGTGATATTATAAATGATACTGAAGACTTAGAAGATAATGATTTCAAAAGATTTTTAGCGTTTGAGATAGAAACTTTAACACAAGGGAAACCAACGTTTATATCATATGGTAATCATGAACAAATGACAATGAATGCTTCAAATACTTGGCAAATGAGTTCTAGAAGGCAATTAAAAGAAGCTTTAAGTCCTCTTTCTAATGTGACAGTATTAGAAAATTCAGAAGTACAAAACTTTCAAGAAGTATCAATATCAGCTTTTTCACCTGCATATCCTTATTATGAGTTAGAAAAAGAAAGCGATTCAGCTTTTATGACTGAATTTCTACAAGAAATGGATAGTAGTCTTTTTTCATCAGATCAATATAATATTTTATTAACACATGCTCCAAGTTCTATGATTAGTTTGATAAAAAGACGCGTTAATCTTTTAGAAACAAATCCAGATTTAGTAGTATCAGGACATATGCATAATGGTCTAATTCCATTATCCAAGAATGTAGGTCTAATATCACCATCACATAAATTATTCCCTAAATATGCTCATGGTGTTACAGAAGAAAATGGAACAACATTTGTTATTAATGGAGCAGTAAATACAATGGTAGAGTCACCAACTATAAATAGCTTTTTTAAGCCAAGTGCTAATATAATTACTTTGAATCCTTCTATACAAAAGGTAAAGAAAAAATAATTAAAAGATATAGACAAAATCTCATACATTTGTTATAATACATCCGAGTATTTAAAATACTCCTTGCTGTAATTACAGCCGAATAGTCCAAAAGGAGGTGTAAAAAATGAATAAATATGAAGTTATGTTTATCGTTAGACCTGATATGGAGGAAGCAGAAATTAAAAAGACTGCAGAAGACATGAAAAAGGTTTTGACTGATAATAAGGCTAAACTTTTAGAAGAAAAGCCATTAGGTCAAAAAGAATTAGCTTATGAAATCAATAAATTTAAAACTGGATACTATTACTTATACGTAGTAGAAGCAGATAGTGCAGCTGTAAATGAATTTGATCGTGTTGCTAGAATCAATGAAAGCCTACTTCGTCATTTAGTTGTAAAAGTAGAAGACTAAGAAAAAGAGGTATATTATGAATAAGGTATTTTTAATAGGAAGATTAACAAGAGATCCAGAATTAAGATACACTGGTAATAATACACCAGTAGCAACATTTGCCCTAGCAGTAAATAGACCATTTACAAATCAATCAGGTGAAAGAGAAGCTGATTTTATTAATATTGTAGTATGGAGAAAACAAGCCGAAAATGTTAAAAATTATTTAACACAAGGTAGTCAAGCAGCAATAGAGGGTCGTCTTCAAGTAAGAACATATGATGATAACAATGGTCAAAAAAGATATGTAACAGAAGTAATTGCTGACAATGTTGAATTCTTAGGATCAAGATCTTCCTCAAATAATTCAAATAATACATCATCAAGTAATAATGAGCCAACTCCATATGACTTTGGAACAACACCAGAGCCAAAAGGAACAAACGTAGATAGCAATCCTTTTGCTGACTTTGGCTCAAGTATTGAAATAAGTGATGATGAATTACCATTCTAAAAAAGGAGGATATACAATGGCAGAGTTTAATCGTAGAAAGAAAAAAGTTTGTATGATGTGCACAAAAAATGCAGTAGTTGATTATAAAGATCCAGAAACTTTAAAAAGATATACAAATGAAAAAGGTAAAATCGTACCAAGACGTGTAACAGGAAACTGTGCATTACATCAAAGATATATTGCTAAACAAATTAAAAGAGCACGTGCAATAGCATTAATGCCTTATACAAGATAATAGTGTACCAGAAATGGTATGCTTTTTTATTAGACAAAATAGGCAAACTATTATATAATATATTTGACATTTGATAGGAGGCCATATGAGAATTATTGATAAAAAAAGAGAATTAAATAAGGCAATACGAGGAAGTAAAAATGTATTTTTAATGGCCCATAAGGACCTAGATTTAGATGCACTTGGAAGTTGCATTGGACTTAGTACTATATTAGGTCAGAAAAAGAAAAATTGCTATATAATAATAGATGATAAAAACCATGAATTAGGTGTTGAAAAAGTATTAAGAGAACTAGAAGGTTGTATAAAAATAATTAAAAGTGAAGAAGTAGATAGATATTTATATCCAAAACTATCAAAAAATCTTTTGATTATATTAGATACAAATAAAACTGACTTAGTACAAAGTAAAGACCTATTGAAAAAAATAGAAAAAAAGGTTATTATAGACCATCATGACACATCAAAAACAACTATAAAAGGTGCACTTACAATAATAGATAATGAAGTATCAAGTACTTGTGAAATGATAGCAGAATTAGTAGAACACTATGATGTTGAATTAGAGCCATATTACGCTACTGTTTTATTATCAGGAATCGTTTTAGATACCAATAACTTCACATTAAAAACAACGGCAGAAACATACTATGCTGCATACTACTTATCAAGTTTAGGTGCCAGTGCTAAAAAAGTACAATACCTTTTAAAGCAAGATATAATGGAATACACTGAAAGACAAAAACTACTAGCTGATATCCAAACTATAAACAATAGAATAGCTTTTACAAAAGCTACACCGTATACAATATATAGAAGAGAAGATTTAGCTAAAGTAGCTGATACATTACTATTTTTTAATAATATAGAAGCATCATTTGTCATTGGTAAAATTGGTAAAGATACAATTGGAATTAGCGCTAGAAGCCTAGGTAACTACAACATAAGTAAAATATTAGAAAAACTAGGTGGTGGCGGTGATACATACAATGGAGCTGCTAGATTTGAAAAGACAACTATAAGTAAAGTTGAGCAAATGTTGAAAAAAGAAATACAAGATCAGGAGGGTGAATAGTATGGAAGTAATTTTTATCAAAGATTTAAAAAATCAAGGTAAGAAAGGACAAATTAAAAACGTAAAAGATGGATATGCCCAAAACTTTCTTATCAAAAACGGTTATGCCGTAGCCAAAACTAAAGAAAACTTATCAAAACTTGAACATGAAAAAGAGAAAAAAGCTGATGAAGATTTAAAAAACAAAAAATCAGCTGAAGAACTAAAAGCAAAACTTGATAAAGAAGTATTGGAATTCAAAGTAAAAACTGGTGAAAACGATAGAGTATTTGGAAGTATCAGTCAAAAACAAATAAAAGATAGCCTACAAGAAAAAGGTTACAAAATAGAAAAGAGTCAAATAGATAATAGTAATCAAATATCATCACTTGGCTTTCATAATGTAAACATAAATATATACGGAAATATTAAAGCAACTGTAAAAGTACATCTAGTAAAGTGAGGTGATGCCTAATGGCTAACAAAATAATGCCAAATAACTTAGAAGCAGAAGAGTCAGTCTTAGGAGCATGTTTCTTATCAAAGTATGCCTTACAAAAAGCTACTGAAAGTCTACTGCCAGAATCTTTTTATAGTGAAAAAAATGCAAAAATATTTACAGCTATGATGGATTTGGCAGAAGAAAAAACACCAATAGACTTAACAACAATAACAAGTCATCTAAAAAAGAAAAATGAACTTAATGAAGTTGGTGGAGTAGAATACTTAACAGAAATATTAAACTTTGTACCAACAGCAAGTAACATTGATTACTATATTCAAAACGTAGAAGAAACGGCTATTTTAAGAAGGCTTATAGAAACAGCTAATGATATAGCAACAGAAGGATATAGAACAGATGAAACAGTAAATGAAATATTAGATAGTTCAGAAAAGAAAATATTAAGTATTGTTAAAAATAGAAAATCTAGTGAATTTAGAAGTATTAAAGATGTTTTATTAAAAACTCAGTCTGACTTGGAGCGCTTATCAGAAAACAAAAGTGAAATTACAGGTTTAGCAACTGGTTGGTATGACTTAGATAAACTAACAACAGGACTACATCCTAATGAATTCATCATTATAGCAGCAAGACCAGCAATGGGAAAAACCGCTTTTGCACTTAACCTCGCAACCCATGCCGCTATGACACAAGATAAAAGCGTTGCTGTTTTTAACTTAGAAATGAGTGCTGAGCAATTAGCGATGCGTATTTTATCTTCTCTTGGCCAATTAGAAGGATTCAAACTACGTACCGGTAATTTAATGAATAATGATTGGAAAAGAATAAATGAAGCAGTATCACAATTATCAAATACAAACTTAGTAATTGATGATACACCAGGTATTACAATAGGTGAAATTAGAGCTAAATGTCGTAGACTAGCAAGTAGTGAAAAAGGTCTAAGTCTAGTCATAATCGACTACTTACAACTAATTTCCGGTGGTAAAAACTATGGAGCAAATCGTCAACAAGAAGTATCAGATATTTCACGTAGTTTAAAAACACTTGCTATGGAATTAAATGTTCCAATAATAGCGTTATCACAGTTATCAAGAAGTGTAGAAGGAAGAGAAGATAAGAGACCATTAATGAGTGACTTAAGAGAATCCGGTTCAATTGAACAAGATGCTGATATTGTAGCCTTCCTATATCGTGATGACTATTACAATAAAGAAGCACGTACAGAAGATAATACAAGTATCAGTGAATTAATAATAGGAAAACATCGTAATGGACCAACCGCAACAATAGAATTACTATTTAAAAAGAATACTTCGACATTCTTAAACTTAAAAAGAGAGAATAAGGAGGCCAACTAGTGAAGAAAAATAAATTATCAATAATTTTATCAATAACATTAGTACTAAGCCTTTTTCTAGTAACTGGTTTTACTCCTAAAAGACTAACGACACATACCGTTTACCATGTATATTTAAAAGGTGAATCTTTAGGTATTATAAAATCTAAGCAAAGTCTTGAAGAGTACATCAATAAAAAACAGTCAGAAGTAAAGAAAAAATATAATGTAGATAAAGTATATATTCCATCTGATTTGGATATTGTTAAAGAAATAACATACGATAATAACCTAACATCAGTAGAAAAAATATATAATAAAATCAAAGATATTTCACCATTTACTATCTCTGGATATGCCGTTACTATAAAAGGATTAGATACAAAAGATGCTTCAACTGGTAAAAAAATAAAAGGTAAAAACCAAGTAATATATGTTTTGGAAAAAGATGTTTTTACAGAAGCAGTTGAAAATATTGTAAAATCATTTGTACCAGCCGAAGATTATGAAGCGTTTGCTTCTAATACTCAAAAGGAAATAAAAGATACTGGTAAAATCATTGAAAAAATTTATATTGAAAATACTATAACAATAAGAAAACAAAAAATTCCAATAGATAAAGAAATTTACCAAGATTCTAAAGATTTAAGTAAATACTTACTTTTTGGAACAACATTAGAACAGAAAAAGTATACTGTTCAGCCGGGTGATACAATAGAAGATGTAGCTTTCAATAATAAGATTTCAACAGAAGAATTTTTAATAGCGAATCCTAGTATTAGTAGTGCAAACAGTTTATTATATTCAGGACAAGAAGTAACTTTAGGTATATTAAAACCTCAATTTAGTGTAGTAGAATGGGATCATGTTGTCTTTGAAGAAGAAAAGAAATTTACGACAGAGACAAGATATGATAACGATAAATATGTAGGTTATACAGAAATTGCTCAAAAAGGTGTAAATGGATTAAATAAAGTTACACAAAAAGTTCAAAAAATTAACGGTGAAATTACAAGCTTAGTTAATGTTGAAACTGAGTCAATCAAAGAACCTATAACCGAAATAATCATAAAAGGTGGTAAAAAATCAAGTTACTATGGTTATGGAGCAGCTGTTCCAACAAAAGGTGAATGGGGCTGGCCTGCATCATGTTCATCAATTTCATCACCATTTGGATATAGATGGGGAACATTACACGATGGTACTGATATTGCTGGTTGTGGATATGGCTCAAATATCTTTGCAGCTCAGTCAGGTACTGTTGTAGAATCAAGAAAGAAACCTGGTTCATACCCAGGAGGCTATGGTGACAATGGTGAATATATAACAATAGACCATCACAACGGATACTTCACTTTATACGCACACTTGTGTCCAGGTTGTAGATACGTTGGTGTTGGTGATACAGTAACAAAAGGACAAGTTATTGGTGGTATGGGACAAACAGGAGCGGCAACTGGAGTACATCTACACTTCTCATTATGGCAAGGATTCCCTTATCGTTCTGGAAGTAGAGTACTAAATGCCATGAATTATTACTAATGAAATTTAAAGTAATAGCGTCCGGTTCTAAAGGAAACAGTACAGTTGTTTTAACTGATACCACAAAAATAGTAATAGACATGGGAATTTCCTATCTAACTCTAAAAAAGAGTTTAGAAGAGGATTCCCTTTCTTTAGATAATTTTACCGGAATTTTAATAACCCATTGCCACAAAGACCATATAAACGGTCTAGCGTCCTTAGTTAAACATACAAAATTAAAAGTATACATTCCAGAAAAAATGTATGATAGTCTAAAAGAAGTAGTAGAAAAAGACTCGTGCGTATTTATAGATGATAATTTTTCTATTGGAGATTTAAATATAGAACTAATTCATACCTCACATGATGCCCCAGCATCAGTAGGATACATAATCGAAAATAACAAAAAGACACTTGTTTATGTAACAGATACCGGCTATATAAATAGAAAATTCTTAGCTCGAATGACTGAAAAAGACTGTTATATAATAGAAAGTAATCATGATGAAAAAATGTTAATGGATGGACCATATCCTAGATTTTTAAAAGAAAGAGTAATTAGTGATAAAGGCCATTTATCAAATACCACCACAGCTAAATACCTTCAAAAACTAATTGGAGAGAATACTAAAAATATAGTACTAGCCCACTTAAGTGAAACAAATAACACAGAAGAGTTAGCTTTAACTACTGTAAAAGATACTTTAAATAATGATAACTTAAATATTATTGCTGCTCGTCAACATGATCCTAGTCCTATAATAGAGGTGTAATATGATTAAAATAATTGCGATAGGTAGCATAAAAGAAAAATATTTAAAAGATGCCATTGCTGAATACCAAAAAAGACTTCAAAAATATACAAGCCTTGAAATAATAGAGTTAAAAGACGAAAGTTTTGATGATATAGACAAAACTCTTAACAAAGAAGCTGAAAAAATAAAGAAGCATATATCAGAAAAAGACTACATAATAACTTTAGAAATCGAAGGAAAACAACTAGACTCAGTAGAATTTTCTAAAAAGTTAGAAAATATTCAATTAGAAACAAGTAATATTACCTTTATCATTGGTGGCAGTTATGGACTAAGTCCTGAGATAAAAGGAATGTCTAATTATCATTTATCAGTATCAAAAATGACATTTCCACATCAATTATTCAGAGTAATATTATTAGAACAAATATATAGAGCATTTAAAATAAAAAACAACGAAAGTTATCATAAGTAGGAGGAATCATCCATGATAGGAAACAATTGGGATACCATATTAAAAGAAGAGTTTGAAAAAGAATACTTCAAAGAACTAATGAAATTTGTTAGCCAAGAATATAAAAATAAAACTATCTATCCTAAACAAAGCGATGTCTTTAATGCCTTCCGTTATACAGATTTTGACAATGTAAAGGTTGTCATTCTTGGTCAAGATCCTTATCATGGACCTAATCAAGCCGAAGGATTATCTTTTTCTGTAAGTAATGATGTCTTAAAGCCACCATCATTAAAAAACATTTTTAAGGAACTAGAAAGTGATTTGCAAATACCATTTCCAGAACATAACTCACTTAAACCTTGGGCAAAAGAGGGAGTTCTTCTATTGAATGCGGTCTTAACCGTAGAAGAACATAACCCAACTTCTCATAAAGATCATGGCTGGGAAACATTTACTGATGATATTATAAAAATAATTAATAATAAAAATACACCGGTAGTGTTTATCTTATGGGGCTCATATGCCAGAAACAAAAAAAGTCTAATTACTAATCCAATACATTATGTAATTGAGTCTCCACATCCTTCGCCATTTTCAGCATATTCTGGTTTCTTTGGTAGTAAACCGTTTTCTAAAACAAATAACTTTTTAAAAAGCAAAGGTTTAAAAGAAATAAACTGGCGAATAGAATAGATAATAGTTAAAATATTTCTATTTTCTAAATAGCAAATATGTAATATAATAAAAATAACAAAGGAAGGTGTTTATTAATGACATGTATGGATATATACAACAGTATAAAAAATCCAATATTTGATGATGCTCTTTTCACAGCGATGCTTAATCTTTATACATATGATTCATCCAGCTCTAACATGCGGTATTACTCAAATTTAGTAAAATTTAACAGTAAAGATAGTGAAGGAGAGTATACAGATCATACCGAGCATAATCCAGAAGAAAGAGATAAGTTCTATGTAAGTTTATTTAATATCTATAAAAACTCATACTTAACATATTTTTATAATGGTTATAAAGATCGCTTAATGGAAATTCATGCTTCTGGTGATGAGGCAAAAAAACAAGAAATTGAAACATCTTTACGTTACTTTGAAGAATTAGAAAAATCTCCAGAATTCAAAAACGATGAAGAAATACAATCGTATTTTCAAGAAAGAGATTGTAAAAGAATCTTAGATGTATTTTATCACGTCCAATCTAATACTTTTTCACATTTTCACTGTAATAGTCCAGGAGATCCAGCAAATCCTGATGAGATAAAACATAAATTTTATTTAAATGTAAGTAGAGAAAATATACATAAACTGGCTAGAATATATGCTGAAAAATGCGATGAGAAAGGTCTTTCTTTCTATTTTAAAATTGATAATAATGGTGGTAGGGATGAAAGCATAGTTATTTATTCAACAACAGAGAACCTAATAGATAATTATAATGTTTTACGAGAAATCGGGCAAGAAATGCCAGAGCTTACAAAACGTACTACACCACCAGTGTTAACTGCAGGAGTTTTGGACGGTTGGATTGGCTATGGAGCAGAATTTAAATCAATTGAACACCAACAGCCAAAAACATCATATAATAAAGCTAGAGCAAACTTATTACAAGAAGCATACACGAATTACATAATGCATCATTTAAACGACTGCGTCATTAGCCAAGACAAAACTATAAAAGAATACATTATAGAAGAAGCAACATCGTTAAAATATCAATTATTACAAGACTTTGGAGATATATCGCTAGATAAAAAAGAAAAAATCAAAAATGGATATGAAGAATTATTCCAAGCCTACTTGAAAGATGGAAAAAATGCCAAATCAATAGTTATTTCTTTTACTAAGTCGCATATGTCTTTAAAAACAGAAGATCTTTACTACATAATGTGTGAAATGGTTCCATATTATTTTAGTCATAACGATAAAATAAAACAAGGAATTATAAGTGAAATTAAAGCATTATCTCCAAAATATAACATTTCTCCAGAAAACTTCTGTTTTACACTGGATACAAAACGTCAGTTTGAGGAGTATGATAAAAACTCTCCTGCTATAAAATCTGCTTATCAGAAACTTGAAACTTTAGCACAAAAATATAATATAAAAGCACCTAGAAAAATATTACTTACAGAAACATTAAGCAACTACATGGATTATTTAAATGGTTATTATGATGAG
Organism: bacterium; assembly: GCA_963656615.1. GTDB lineage: Bacteria > Bacillota_I > Bacilli_A > RF39 > UBA660 > CAG-877. The sequence continues at coordinate 18,261 of CAVKJF010000003.1, forward strand.
AAATTAAGCACTTTAACTGAAAAAGATAAATCAGCATCAGCTTCTGAAAAAACAGGAACAACCTCACCAGCAAATAATAATTTTGCAGCAGATAATAACGATTCTGGATACCACTTTACAAAAGATAAAATAGTTCAAGATAACTTAGGTCATTCACAAAGTAATAAATCAACCAATAATACTAAAGCAGAAGATATACCATATATATTTGGAAAAGACGCATCAGCCTATCGTTTACTAAAAGATGAAATTATCCAAGAT
>CAVKJF010000003.1:18699-31358 GCA_963656615.1 bacterium
CATATGAATTTGGAAAAGACGCATCAGCCTATCGTTTACTAAAAGATGAAATTATTCAGGATGATATAGGCACTCCAAAGGAGTCAGTTGGCAAAAAACGCTAGACAATTACTGAAAAATAAATCTTATACATAGTAGCGTAAAAACAAATTAAAATAATATAAAAAAAAGAAGACCATTTAATATATAAAGGCTTTTTTTTTATTTATTTTGTGCTTGAACAGCGGTAATAGCAATAACTCCAAGTATATCATCTACGCTACAACCACGAGATAAATCATTAACTGGTGCCGCCAAGCCTTGACAAATAGGACCATACGCTTGAGCCTTAGCCAAACGTTGTACTAATTTATACCCAGAGTTACCTGCATCTAAATCAGGAAAAATTAACACATTAGCTTTACCAGCCACTAAACTTCCAGGAGCTTTGCTTCTAGCAACATCAGGTACAATTGCGGCATCAACCTGTAATTCACCATCCATATTATAATCAGGATATTTATCATTTGCATATTTTACAGCGCTAATAACCTTATCAACATCAGCATGTTTTGCACTACCTTTTGTTGAATGAGATATGAAAGCAACCCAAGGGTCTTCTTCAGTAAGAAGTTTGAAACTATCAGCACTTTCTTTTGCAATACTAGCAAGTTCTACATCAGTAGGATTTTGTACTAGTCCAGAATCAGCAAAAATAAATGTTCCATTCAAACCATAATCACAGTCAGGTACACACATTAAAAAGAAAGCAGATACTAAGTCAACTCCTTGCTTAGCTTTAATTATTTGTAAAGCCGGACGCAAAGTATCAGACGTAGGATGACATGCACCAGATACAACACCATCAGCTTTACCTAATTTTACTAACATACAAGCAAAATACATATAGTCATTATACAATAAATCAGCGGCCTCATCATAAGTTAATCCTTTATCTTTCCTTAAAAGATAAAGTTCATTAACCATATTTTCTGTATCAGGATAAGTACTTGGATTTATTACTTCTATCCTTTCGCTTCCTTCAATATTAAACTTTTTGATTTCCTCACTATCACCAATGACAACAATTCTAGCAAGTCCTTCATTAGTAGCCCTAATAGCAGCCTTAAGTACTCTTTCATCCATAGACTCAGGCAATACTATAGTCTTAATATTATTTTTAGCTCTTTCTTTAATACTATCAATAAAATTCATATATCATCCTTCTATCTATCTTTTAATATTTCAAACATTTCTCTTTTTTCATCAGAGTAAAAACTTTTCTTCTTATATCTTCTAAAGAAACCAACAATATTAGAAGGAAAAGAAACAACTAAACTATTAAAAACTATTACAGCGTCATTATAAAACTTAACAGCTCCAGAAAGTTCAATTTCATTTTTCTTTAACTCTTCCAAAATACTATTTAAAGAATCACTTTTAAGTAATTTTTCATTTTCATCTATAGTTTTTAATAAATCATTATAATTTTTTCTTAATAAATCATTAAATTCAAAATGATTAAGAGCGTCAGGATTTATATTTAAAACCTCAGGTAAAAACTCTTCTATTTTTAATTCTTTAATAATAATAGGACAAGTTCTTTCTAATAAATCTTTTTTAGTATGTAACAAAGCATCTATATTATTTTCAGCTTCTTCTATTTTAATAATCGCAAACTGAAACTTATTATTAAGTATACTAATAAAAATCGTAATAAGAGCTAATCCCACAACAACACCAAGAATTATTTCTAACATAAAACCACCTCTAATTATTACAATTATATCAAAATAGTGTTTTATAAACAACTTTCTAAAATAAAAAAAGTCAATAATATGACCTTTTTTACATACCTAAAAGTTGTGATAAACCCAACAATAATCCTAGAAGTAAAAAGAAGAATGTAATACCTAAACCAACAATTGCGCCAGACTTAGCAAATTGTGCATGATACTCTTTATTCTTTTTATCTAGGAAAAAGTAATATAGTGCAATACCTGCTGGAAAGAAGAATATTCCACATATCAATAATAATATACGATCTTCAACATCAATTTTTCCAGCATAAACATCTTTTTCTTTTTCCATATGATACTCCTCCTATAATAATTATAACATGAATTTAGTAAGCCGTATAGTTATTATTTTTTTCATCAAAAGTTTGGTCTGTACTGCTAGGCTCCGTACCCTTAACAAAGTACATCATCTTCTTTTTTGGACTAGAGTCAGTTGCTGGTTTCCCAGAGATTGGATCAACTAATACCGCCGATATATTATCTGGCATTTCATACCAAGCATCTTCCTTACCAAGTTCATATGCTTCAATTGATTTATACCATATATCTCTAGCGTACTTATAGTCAGACTTATCAATATTTCTATTATCATCATAACCAGCCCAAACAGCCGTAACTACATCATTATTAAAACCAATATACCAAGTGTCAGTATTGGTAGTACCAGACTTAAGTCCATATTTATGTGTTAACTTAGAAGCTAAATTTATTGCGGTAGGATAATTATAATCAATATAATCTTTATCATAAGTAGCTGTTAATAAATTGTTAAGAATAAAAACTAAACTAGAATTTAAGACTAATTCCTTTTTATCATTAGCTTTATACAATACTTTACCAGCTGCATCAACAACTTTTTCAATCAAATGACCTTTAACTTTGTATCCTAGATTAGCAAAAGCAGAGTAGCCAGAGGCCATTTCAACAATACTAATTTCATTAGTACCTAAAGGTAAAGAAGGAACACTTTCAAGTTTAGAAGTAATACCAACTCTTCTCGCTACATTAATAAGGGCATCTTCTCCAAGAAAAAGATGAGTTTTAACAGCATAAATATTTTCTGAGTAAGCAATAGCTGTACCCATGGAAATAGGCTTATTACCATATACATTATTATAATTACTTGGGGAATATGGCTCTTGATTACTAAAAGTAAAAGTCGTTTTTTCACTAGTAAAAGCTGAACTAGACGTAAAGCCATTTTCTAAAGCAGCATAATATAAATAAGGTTTCATAGTCGAACCGACTTGTCTTTTTGAAGATATAACTCGATTATAAGAAGATTTATTATAATTTTTACCGCCAAGTAACGCTATTATTGCGCCAGTGTTAGGATTCATCATTACTGCTGAAGCCTCTATTTCTGAAGTATCCGGAATACTTTCTTTAACGTTTTTCTCAAGTATGCGTTGAGCATTTAAATCTAAATTAGTATATATTTTTAAACCCTTACTATCACTATAAGATAAAGGAATAGAGTCAATACTTTTTAACTCTTCCAAAACAGCATCCTGATAATACATTACACTAGTTAATTCTTCAGAATCATCAGCACCAGAAAACTTAAGTTCTTCATTATAAGCTTTATTTTTCTCTTCCTCACTAATAACATTATTTTTAACAAGTAACTCCAATATAGTTAATTGCCTTTCTTTCGCAAGATCAAAATTAATAATTGGCGAATAATTGGCCGGAGACTTAGGAATACCTGTTAAAATACTTGCCTCAGCCAAGTCTAAATCTTTTGCTGACTTATTAAAATAAAACTTACTAGCATTTTCAATTCCATACATACCATGTCCATAATTAATAGTATTTAAATAACCTTCTAGTATTTCATCTTTAGAATAATTAGCCTCTATTTTCATCGTATACCACATTTCATCCCATTTTCTTTTCCAAGTCTTATCAAAATCCAAGAAAAGATTTTTAGCATATTGTTGTGTAATAGTAGAAGCACCCTGCATAGTCTTTCCAGATGTTATATTTATATAGCTTGCCTTCAATATTCTTAAAATATCAAATCCAAAATGCTTATAAAAATTCTTATCTTCAGTATAAATAGTAGACTTAATAACATTATCAGATATCTCATCTAAACTAACCCAGGCTTTCGACTCATTACCTTGAAAAAACACTGTATCTGTAGAATCATACAATGTAATATTATTAGCACTATATATCTCAGGCTTAGGAGAGGTTTTAATATAAAGAAATATTCCGACACATAATAAAACTAGGAGTATCATCCCGTACTTAAAAATTTTAAAAAAAGTCTTTTTCAAGTGAATCTCTCCCTTCTTTATTAGTATTAAATGAAAAAAAATAAAATATGTATGAAAAATTAATGATTTGTGCTATAATCTAAACTATAAATTTAAGGCGGTGGTACTATGCCTAAAACAAAAGTAAAAATTACTACAAAATCAAATAATATTACTGATACATATGAAATAAAAGCTTTATTAAAAGACAATAAATTAATGTATTATGAGCCAAATAAAACCAAAGTAATTTTTGATTATGAAAATAATATATTAACTAGAAATAATAAAGATATATCAATGGAATATAAGTTTGACTTAGAAAATAAAACAATAGGTTATATAGAAGTAAAAGAATTAGGAAAATCTTTAAATTTAAATATAAAAACAAAACAGTTCCTATCAGATAATAAAAATATTGATTTAGTATTTTTTGTAGAAGAAGAAGAGATTTGTTACAAACTGGAGGTGTTAGAATGAGTCTTATTAAAACATTAGAAAAAGAAATTAAAAATATTATTGAAAGTTCAGGATACAATCTAGAAAACTTTGTATTACAACCATCATCAAGGCCGGATTTAGGTCAATATCAAATAAATGACTCTATGGTATTAGCTAAAAAGTATGGTAAAAATCCAAGAGATATTGCAACTGATATTGTAAAAGAACTAGAAAAAGATAAAAGATTTACAAATATAAATATAGCTGGTCCAGGTTTTATAAATATAAGTTTAACTGATGAATATCTTACTGAGTTATTAAATATGATAAATACTGATATCACTTCAGTTATAGATAAAAAAGAGCCAAAGAAGATAATCTTAGATTACGGTGGTGCAAACGTTGCTAAAGCATTACACGTTGGTCACTTAAGAAGTGCAAACATTGGTGAAGCCTTAAAAAGACTAGCAACCTTACTAGGATATGAAGTTTTAGGTGATGCTCATTTAGGAGACTATGGAAGACCTTTAGGATTTGTTGTTTTAGAAATAAAAAAACGTTATCCAAACTTACCATATTTTGATCCAAGTTACACCGGTGACTACAGTGAAATAGAACTACCTATAACAAACGAAGAATTAGAAAAGATATATCCAGAAGCATCTAGAAAAGCTAAAGAGGATGAAAACTACTTAGAAGAAGGTCGTAACGTAACTGCTAAAATACAAAACCATGTACCAGGATACTATGACCTATGGAAAAAAGTTGTTGATATATCAAAAGCAGATATTAAAAATGTATATGATGATCTTAATGTTCATTTTGAACTATGGCAAGGAGAAAGTGACGCTGCTGAATACTTTAATGAACTAGAAGAATTCTTTGAAAAATCAGGTGTTCTAATAGAAAGTTCAGGAGCTAAAATCATCGAAGTAAAAGAAGAAACTGATAAAGCGCCAATGCCACCATTATTATTTGTAAAGTCAAACGGAACATTGTCATATGAAACAACTGATTTAGCAACCATTCTTGAAAGAAAGAAAAACTATAATCCAGATGAAATTTGGTATTTAACAGATGCTAGACAAGAATTACATTTTATACAAGTATTTAGAGCTGCTAAAAAAGCAAAACTAGTAAATGATGATATTAAACTAGTTTGGTTTGGCTTTGGTACTATGAATGGTAAAGACGGCAAGCCATTTAAAACAAGAGATGGTGGTGTAATGTCTTTAAAAGGACTAATCAATTTAATCTATGATGAGACAATAAAAAGAATTAATCCAGAAACAGTTAGTGAAGATGAGAAAGAAGAAGTCGCTAAAACTGTTGCTATAGCAGCCTTAAAATACGCGGACTTCTTACCATATCGTGGCACAGATTATATCTTTGAAGTTGAAAAATTTGCAGATTTAGAAGGAAAAACAGGACCATATTTACTATATTCTACTATCAGAATGAAGTCTCTTTTAAATAAAGCGAAAGATATAAAACAAGAAAAAGCAACAACTATCACCACCGCAACAGAAAGAGAAATAATATTAAATCTTTTAAGTTTACCAAGAGTATTAGATAAAGCCTTAGAAGCAAAATCATTAAATGATATAGCCGAATATCTTTACAAATTAACATCTCAATATAACAAATTCTATTCAGAAAATAAAATAATTACTGAAGAAAATGAATATATCAGAGAATCTTGGTTAATTCTAACTACAGTTGTATATAATATAAACATGTTACTACTAAATACATTGGGAATATCTGTTCCAGAAAAAATGTAAAAAAGTGTTGTAATTAAGAAAGATATATGTTATAAGTTTATTGGTAATTTTATTACCCAGTCAAAATTGATATTAATACATATAATGTTTTGAATATAGGAGGTCAATATGAGCATAAAGAAAATGACAAAAGATGAATTAGAACTATTATCAAATAAAGATATAACAAACTTAATATTAGAAGAAAGTAAAAAGCCAATAAATACAGCTGACTTGTTCAAAAAAATAATTAAATTATTAGAATTACCTGAAAGTACTTTTGAAGCAAAAATAGCTGATTATTATACAGCCCTTAGTACAGATAAAAGATTCATTTTATTAGAAGATGGAACATGGGATTTACGTAGTCGTCATACATCAGATAAAGTTGTAAAAATAACTGAAGATGAAGAAGAAGAAACTGAAGAAAATAAGGACGATATAGAAGAAAATATAGACGAAGATGAAGAAGATTCATATGATGATAAAGACGACGATGACTATAACGACGACACCAACGAAGAACTAAAAGATTTAGTTGTAATTGATGAAGACGAATTAGAACTAGAACAATAGTTTCTAGTTTTTTTGATTAAAAATGTGATATAATACGAATAAATCAACCGGAAAGGGTGAGAAAAATGATAGAAAGATTAGAAGTAACTTTAGAAAAGTATCAAGCTTTAGAACAAGAACTAACTAAACCAGAAGTACTAAGTGACATTAAGAAAACAAGAGAATATTCAAAAGAAATGTCTTCACTTGAAGATATTGTTAATTGTTACAAAAAATATAAAAAAGTATTAGCTGGTATAGAAGAAGCTAAAGAAATGTTAAAAGATTCTGAAATAGGAGAAATGGCTAAAGAAGAGTTAAAAAGTTTAGAAGACGAAAAAGCCCAACTTGATCAAGAATTAGAAATATTATTAATACCAAAGGATCCTAACGATGACAAAAACGTTGTTATGGAAATTAGAGGAGCTGCCGGTGGAGATGAAGCTAATATCTTTGCTGGAGACTTATTTAGAATGTATACAAGATACGCTGAAAAGAAAGGTTTTAGTTACCAAGTATATAACTCAGTAGAAGGAACAGCTGGTGGATTCAGTCAAATAGAATTAATTATTAAAGGACAAAATGCCTATTCAATATTAAAATATGAATCAGGTTCGCACCGTGTTCAAAGGGTTCCAGTAACAGAATCAAACGGCAGATTACAAACTTCAACCGCAACAGTATTAGTTATGCCAGAAGCTGATGAAGACATTGATATTGAAATAAATCCAAACGATTTAAGAATTGATATTTATCGCTCATCAGGTTGTGGTGGACAAGGAGTAAATACAACAGATTCAGCTGTTAGAATTACCCATTTACCAACTAATACCGTAGTTACATGTCAAAATGAACGTAGTCAAATTCAAAATAAAGAACAAGCTATGAAAGTATTAAAAACACGTCTATATGAGCTTGAGCAACAAAAGAAATTAGAAGAAGAAGGTTCACAAAGACGTAGTAAAATAGGTACTGGTGATAGAGCTGAAAAAATAAGAACTTATAATTATCCACAAAATCGTGTAACAGATCATCGTATTGGCTACACTACAAAGAACTTAGATAGAGTAATGGATGGAGACTTAGACGATATCATAAACGCTTTAATCCAAGAAGACCAAAAACGTAAATTAAAAGGAGAAACAGAAGAATAATGACAGTAGAAGATCTTCTGTTTTTTGCTAAACAGCACATTCATTCAGACCATGCTAAAATACTTTTAGGTGAACTGCTTAATAGAAATCCTTTAGAATTGTTGAATTATTTAGACTACGAAGTAAGTGAAGAAGACGTAAAAAAATATAAAGAATATGTCAAAGCCTTAGAAGAAGGAAGACCAATACAATATGCTCTTGGATATGTTAACTTTTATGGTAATAAATTCATAATAAATGAAAACACCCTAATTCCAAGATTTGAAACCGAAGAATTAGTAGAAAAAACGATTGAGTTCTCAAAAAAGTTTTTCACAAATCCTGTGGATATAATTGATTTAGGAACAGGTTCAGGTGTAATCGGACTTACTCTAGAAAAAAAATTATCCACAAATTCTGTGGATTTAATAGATATAAGTCCCAAAGCATTAGAAGTTGCCCACAAAAACTGTGCAAAACTAAATTCAAAAGCCAATTTAATAGAAAGTGACATGTTCAAAAATGTGAATAAAAAATATGATATCATTATAAGTAATCCGCCATACATAAAAACAACAGAAGAAATCGAAAAAATTGTTAAAGATAATGAACCGGATATTGCCTTATACGCTGGTGAAACTGGTCTAGACTGTTATAAAAAAATATTAGAAAATATTTCACCTTTTATGAAAGATAGATGTTTAGTAGCCTTTGAAATTGGTATGACTCAAGCTAATGATATAAAAGAGTTAATCAATAAATATCTATCAGATGTAAGAGTAGAAGTTTATAAAGATTTATCCGAAAAAGACAGAATGATATTTATTTTTAAAAATCTTGAATAAAAAAATAACAAAAGCCTCACTATTAAAATGAAAGTGAGGTTTTATAATGAAAAAAACTCTTATAATACTAAGTATAATAATCGTAATACTATCCTTAAATAAAACACAAAAAATTACCATTCCTAAAGAATCAATAAGATTTAGAGTAATCGCAAATAGTAATAGTGAACATGATCAAAATACTAAAAAGGAACTAGTCAAAAATCTTTATCAAGAAATAGAAACCATCAACAACTATTCTAAAGATATAAAAACATCCCGTGAAATTATAAATAATAATATTCATAACTTTGAAAAAGTAGTAGAACATACTATTCAAAATGAAACATATAAAGATGACTATGATATTAATTATGGAGAAAACTATTTTCCTGAAAAAGAGTACAAAGGAGTTAGTTATGAAGAAGGTAATTACGAATCATTAGTAATAACTTTAGGTGATGGACTAGGAGATAATTTCTGGTGTGTACTATTTCCACCATTATGCCTATTAGAAGCCGAAGATACTGATACCGATGAAGTAGAATACACATCATTCATTAAAGAAATAATAGATAAGTATTTTTAATAATTATAAGAATAAAATATATAAGGTGATATAATGCAGCAACTCCTTATATATTTTTTTATTGCTTTAGGACTAAGTATGGATGCCTTTTCTCTAGCAATCGCGTATGGTACAAATAAAATAAGTACTAAAAAAACAATTATGCTAAGTCTTTGTGTAGGATTCTTTCATTATTTTATGCCTTACTTAGCCTCATCTATTGGCAGAAAAATAGAATTTATAACAACCGGTTCAAATATCATTGTAGCTTTAATTTTTCTTATTATCGCAATAGAAATGTATATATCAAAAGATGAAGAAATTAAAGGTACTATAACCGGTATTTTTTCCATGATAGTATTTGCCTTTACCGTAAGTATAGATAGTTTCTCTATAGGATTAGCCTTAAGTATAGTAGAAAATAATTTAAATATAGCCTTTCTAATTTTTAGTATCACATCAGCTGTTTTTACTTTATTAGGATTACTACTTGGAAAATACCTATCAAAAAAACTAGGTAAAAAAGCTACATACTTTGGAATAATAATTTTAGTATTATTAGCGATAAAGTACCTTATTAACTAATTATTTACAAGATTTATCCCAATAATATAAGTAAAACATTGACAAACAACTTATATTTTTTTATGATAAATCTGGGTGATAAGATGTTAGTGAACATGAACCAAATGTTGAAAAAAGCTAAAGAAGAACATTATGCTGTACCTCATTTCAATATTAATAATTTGGAATGGACTAAATTTATATTAGAAGAGTGTAACGAATTAAATGTACCCGTTATTTTAGGAGTAAGTGAAGGCGCTGTTAAGTACATGGGCTCATACTTAGTAGTAGCAGACTTGGTAAAAGCAATGATTAAATCTTTAAATATTAAAATACCAGTATGCTTACATTTAGACCATGGAAGTAGTCTTGAAAGTTGTATATCAGCAATAAATGCCGGCTTTTCATCTGTAATGATCGATGGCTCAAGACTACCATTAGAAGAAAATATTAAAATAACAAAAGAAGTTGTTTCGTATGCTCATGAAAGAGGCATAAGTGTTGAAGCAGAAGTTGGTCATATAGGAACAACAGATGATAATATGACTAAAGAAGAAACAAATGCAACATTAGAAGACTGTCAAATATTATATGAAAATACCGATATTGATGCTTTAGCAGCAGCTCTAGGAAGTGTTCACGGATTCTATAAAAAAGAAGCTAATCTTGATTTTGAAACAATGGAATTAATTAATAAAAGTTTACCTATTCCATTAGTATTACATGGAGGAACTGGAATTCCAGATGATAAAATCAGAATGGCTATATCAAAAGGAATATCAAAAATAAATATTAATACTGAACTTCAATCAGTATGGAGTAAGGCCGTAAGAAAGTATCTTTTAGAGAATGAAGATGTTTATGACCCAAGAAAAATAATTTCATCAGGTGAAGCTGCAATGAAAGAAAGAATCTCAGAAATTGTAACGCTATTTGGAACCAAGATATAAAATATACTAGGTAGATGGAGGTGTAGAATGAAAGTTATTGAAATAGACGGAGGTCATAAACTAACAGGAAGTATTAGAGTATCCGGAGCAAAAAACGCAACTGTTGCCCTTATACCAGCCGCAATATTAACAGATGAAGAAGTAACAATATGCAATGTCCCAGAAATAACTGATACAAATGACCTATGTGCAATATTAAATACATTAAAAGTAGATACAAAAAGAGCAAGTGAAAGTATAATTATAAACCCAAGTAAGATGGAAAATACAGAAATAACTGAAGAATTTTCAAAAAAATTAAGAGCATCATATTACTTCATGGGTGCATTACTAGGAAAATATGGAAAAGCAGCTATGTACTTCCCAGGTGGATGTTCTATAGGAGCTAGACCAATAGATTTGCACTTAAAAGGATTTGAAGCTTTAGGTGCAAAAGTGACTGTTGATAAAAATAAATACACAGTAGAAGCTGATGAATTAAAAGGTGCTAATATATATTTAGATATTGCCTCAGTAGGAGCAACAATAAATATTATGTTAGCAGCCGTAAAAGCTAAAGGTAAAACAATAATAGATAATGCCGCAAAAGAACCAGAAATAGTAAACGTTGCCACTTTCTTAAATAACATGGGCGCAAAAATTACTGGAGCTGGAACTTCAACAATAAAAATAGAAGGAGTAGATTATCTTCATCAATGTTTTCATGAAGTAATACCAGATCGTATTGAAGCTGGAACCTACATAATCATTGGTGCTCTATCAGGAGCTCCATTAAAAGTAGATAATATTATTCCAGAACACATTGATTCATTAATATCAAAATTAGAAGAAATAGGTGTTAACCTTGAACTTGGCTCAGATTATGTAATAATCAATTCTAAAGATTCGTATAAATCAACAAATATAAAAACAGCTGTATATCCAGGCTTTCCAACCGACTTGCAGCAACCATTTACAGTACTTTTAACACAAAGTTCTGGTAAGTCTAAAGTAACTGAAACAATATGGGAAAACCGTTTTATGCATATCCCATACTTAAATGATTTAGGTGCCGATATTACAATAAAAAATCAAACTGCAACAATACTTGGCCCAACAAAATTAAAAGGTTGTCAAGTCGTCGCAACTGATCTTAGAGCGGGAGCTGCCATGATAGCAGCAGGATTAAAAGCCGATGGTAGAACAACAATAACAAACGCCGAACATATTTTAAGAGGATATGAAGATATAGTCGAAAAACTATCTGAAGTAGGTGCTAAAATAAGAATAAAAGAAATATAATTATATAGTTATATTTCTTTTATTTTGGAGGCGTTATGAAGTTTATAAAAAAACACTATAAACTATTGATAAGTATTTTAGTATGCCTACTAGTATTTGTAATATTTAAAGAAAACAATAAAAACAACCAAAATTATTTATCACTAGGAGATGGCTTTGCCCTAGGAAAAGATTCATATGGACAAGTTGATTATGGATACAGTGACTATTTAAAAGATTATTTACAAGAAAATGAATATTTAAATAGGTACATAAAATCATTTTCAGAAGAAACAATGTCCATAACAGAATTAAAAAGCAAAATAATAGTTAATAAAAAAATAAATATAGGTAATCAAGAATTAAATTTAAAACAAACCTTAAGAGAAAGTACCATTTTAACTCTTTCAATAGGACTAAATGATTTAATTTATCAAATGAGTATAGCCGATAATCTAACAGATAGTAAATTAGATAAAATAATTACTAATATTGAAAAAGATTTTAATAGTCTAATTATAGAACTAAAAAAATATTATCAATATGATATATACGTAAT
>CAVKJF010000004.1:0-17735 GCA_963656615.1 bacterium
GGCATCTCCACACCATTATTCAATTTTACATATTCCATATAATCATCCCTTTCAAAGTTTTTATGTAAATTGACTTTTAAAACAAATTACATTATAATTATAAGCGTCGTGAGTAACACACGGTCAAGAACTTTTTTAAAATTTATTCTTAGTATGTGTAAATTATAAATTTAAATTACAATTATGAGGTGAAATTATGTCTGAAAAAATTACTTATTCAATGAAAGAAACCTGTGAAAAAACAAATCTTACATATGATACATTGAAATTTTATTGTAATGAGGGATTAGTACCTAATGTTAAAAGAGATAAAAATAATTATCGTATCTTTGATGACAAAGATATAGCTTGGATAAATAGCCTATCTTGTTTAAAGAATTGTGGTATGAGTATTCAAGAAATGAAAGAATATCTAAAACTATGTCTAAAAGGAAAATCTTCTATTCCTGAAAGAAAAGAAATTCTTAACTTAAAATTAAAAGAACTAGAACATAAAAAGCAAGAAATCCAAGATAGTATTGATTATATAAATTGGAAACACAAGTTTTATGATGATGTACTATCAGGAAAAACAAAATACTATAGTAATCTAACAAATGATGAAAAGGATGATTAACACTAAAATCATCTTTTATTTTATGATATTAAAAAAAATATCTTAATTATATATTTTTAGTTTTTTAAAATTAAACCAAACAGTTATTAATAAAACATTATTACAATTAAAACTTTTGATATCAAAATTGACCTAGAAATAATAAAAAGTTAAATTTGAAAATTATTTAATACTTAGTTATAATGACAAACGAGACCTAATCTACCCTAACCGTCAACAAAAAACAATATATACTGAGTATATCTTAAGATATACCTTCTGAGGAGGTACCAAAATGAATTATGGATATCAAAATGAATATGACTTTGTAGAATTATTTAATAATAAATATTTATGTGAATTAGATAAAAATTCACAAGACTTTTTAAAAGACTTATTTGAAGAAATAATTGATAATGATGAACAAATAAGATCATGGAAAAATAAGGCAAATCAAAAAACAGATATATTTATTAAATATAAAAATTATGTAAAAAACATTAGTTTAAAATGTGGAAAAAGCAATTCTATGCATCATGAACCAATTCAAGAATTTAAAAGATATTTAGGTAACATAGGTATACCATATAAAGTTATTGATAAATATGTTAGTTATCACTATGGATACAAAAAAAATAATGATGGAACACCAGATTTTTCTAATCAATTAAATTCTGAACAATACAAAGAACTTTATCAAAATGAAATAGATATATTTAATCAAGCTATAAATAAAACAAAAATAATAGTAGACATGACAGATAGATTTATTATTAGAGGAAACAACTCAGACTATGATATAGACGCTTTAATATGTGGAAGAATAGATGATTATATATGGATTAAAAAAAATGATATATATGATCTTGTTTTATCAAAAAGATGCTTGGATTTCACATCGCCACATATCGCATGTATGACTATAGGACCTAAAAAAAGAAATTTAGATGGAGAATCAAAAAATCCTAAAGATAGATATATAGTATGTTTAAGATGGAATTTTATAAAAGAAGATATTAATACATTCAAAAAAGACCAAGTATAACAACTGGTCTCAAGTTCGATTCTCCTCGTTCATATTCATAAATAATTAACTAAAAATAAAAAGCCTTATAAATAAGACTTTGATTTTCTATGGAGCGAACGAGGGGAATCGAACCCCCATCACAGCCTTGGCAAGGCCGTATTCTAACCATTGAACCACGTTCGCACAGATGACTTTTCAAATTAAATGGAGGGGCCTACCGGATTTGAACCGGTGATCAGGGTGTTGCAGACCCACGCCTTACCACTTGGCTAAAGCCCCGTTGCAATTAAGATTATACCAAACACTAACGATAATTTCAATAAAATTATTGCATTTTTAATATTTTATGATAGAAAAAGAAGCAATATACTAAAAATACATTACTTCTCTCCTACATAAATAATTTATTTAACATAAAAATCACAAATATTTTTATAGTTATAAATAAATTCATTACTAGTAACAATAGGCAACAAACCATACACATCATCATAGTAATACATCGTATCACCAGAAACAGCCATGATATTATCGCCTTTTACCTTCCATTCTGAAACAGAATCAAAATGAAATAACAATACAGAGTTCTTCAAATTAAGCTTATCAGTTTTATAAAAGTCTCCTGTATCTGTAACAAAATAGTACATATCATTACTTTTCTTTACTTCTTTGGCACCATACATATTACCAAGGACATTGTTAACTACATCATTTGTCCAAATATCATTAGACTTTAAATATTCCTTTGAAGAAACAGTAACTAGTTTTTTACCTTGAATACTCTTAAATCCATCTTTAACATTACCTACTTCTTTTACCGTTTCCTTATCAGGATCTAAAGCATACTGCTTCTTAGTATTCAAATCAGTATAATAAAACTTTCCATCATAAGAACCATTAATATACATATTAAATGAAATTTGTTCATCTAAATCCACTCTACCTTTTCCACCATTCAAAATATCATATAAATAAAATGATGCATACATATTACCAGAGTTTAAATCCGTATTAATAGAAACATAATAATTATCAGTCAAATAAGACAAATTATTTTCATATTGATCATGATTTAAAAAGTCCTTTTTAATTACCTTTTTATCATTAATAATATAAAATCCTCTATAATCCCATACTGTAAAAATAGTATCTTCTTTAACATTATCTCTATAAATATCATATACTGTATCTTTTTTAGGTAAAGTATCCCTAGCCCAAGACTTAGCTATATAGCCAGATTTCTTTAACTTCTTAATATAATTATCTAACGAACTATTATTAGTTTGTCTTAAATAAGAATAACTAACTTGCTGTTTTTTATACTTACAATATATATCACTAGTTATACCCTTCTTAAAAATAGGAAATATACATCTTAAATTATCATCATCAAAATACTTAACATCCTTAACTATCTCATCTTGTCTATTATAATCATGTTCCAAATTAAAAATATAAGTATCCTGATTATCATCAACTAATTTAAAATAATAAGTATTTTTCTTTCCATCAACCTTTAACTTCTCATGTATTAAATAAGAATTATCTTTTGTAATAATTGAATAATCTATTTCATGGTGTCTCATAAAAAACTGGACAAAAATCTGAAAAATCAAAGCTGCTGCACCAAGTAAAAATAATATTGGTAGTAACTTTTTCATATCCTATCACCATCACAATTATAGCAAAAAAAAAAGTTAAAATAAAGACTTTAACCTTTTTAATCCTCTTTACGTGAATAATACGCTTTTTTCATTTCCATCATATAACTACTTATTTCTGTTTCAATTTCTGGAAGTGCTTCAACACCAATATTAGAAAGTGTGATAAATTCCTTTACAGTATCAATGTAAACTTTCCCCCAAATTAAGCCACCCTTTACTTTTAAATCATTAAATAAATCAGGTGTAACAGAGTCTAAAAAGTAGCCAAAAGCAACTCTTTTTCTTCCTATTAAAATTCTTTTATCTGTAAGAGCAATAACCGCCGTACTTAAAACATCCAAAGGATTATCATTCTTTTGAGCAACAAAAACATAAATAACCTTCTCATCAGGATTTAAATGTTTTTCAACAATACTAGCATTCTTCTTTATACGCCATCCAATTGTAGAAGGATGTAACTTTTTAAATTTCATCGCTCTTCTATAAACTTCACCCATATAGCCAAATACCTCCCTATACACAAAATATTATATCATACTAAATATTAATATCACAATCAAAATCATCACAAAAGAGTTCAATAAAAGATACAAAAAGAAAATAAATGTCGATTTAAATAAATAATACATAAAAACAAAAGTACATATTCTTAAATAAGGATGTGATATTATTACAAAAACAATAGGAATACCAAGAGCTCTACTATACTACTATGATTATGATTTCTGGGAAGCATTCTTTTCTAAACTTAACTACAAAACCATAACCAGTTCCAAAAGCAATAAAAAAATACTTCAAAATGGTATAAAAAAAGCTCAAGATGAAGCGTGTTTATCTTTAAAACTATACCTAGGTCACATAATGGACTTAGAAAATAAATGTGACTACATCTTAGTACCAAGACTCTACTCTATAAAAAAGAATGAACAAGTATGTACAAACTTTAACTGTTTATATGACTTAGTTAATAATTTATTTGATATAAAAATCCTAAACTACAACATTGATTTAACACAAGGCAAAACAAAACTAATTGCCTTTTTAAAATTAGGAGAAAGTCTAGGAATACCGTACATTGAAAGTTATAAAGCATATAAGTATGCCGAAAAAATAAGTTTAGAAAAAAGATTAGAAAAAGAAAAAGCTCAAGAAGAAAACTTAAAAACAAATAATATAAAAATATTACTAGCTGGACACCCGTACAATTTATATGACGACTTAATCGGAAATACGATTACAAAATATCTTCTAAAGAATAACATTTCCGTTATCTATAGTGATAGAATCGATCACAACATAATTGATGAAGAATGTAGAAAACTTTCAACAGATATTCACTGGACACACAGTAAAGAAGTCGTTGCTAGTATAAACTATTACCACGACAAAGTAGATGGAATTATCATAATCTCATCATTCCCATGTGGCCCAGACTCTCTAAGTAATGAACTAATTACTAGAAAAATTAAAGAAATACCTATTATAAATTTAGTCTTTGAAGACTTAAACAGTGAAGTTGGCATCATTACCCGTCTAGAAAGTTTTATTGATATCTTAACAAATATAAAAGAAGGTGAAAAAAATGACTAAAACAATTAGCTTTCCACATATGGCCGACTACTACATACCAATAAAAACATTTCTATCCCGAACAACAAAATTAAAAGTTAAACCAGCTCCTACTATCACTAAAAAAACAATTACTTTAGGAGCTAAATACGCACCAGACTCCGTTTGTCTACCTTTCAAATATAATCTAGGAAACTTTATCGAATCATTAGAAGATGGAGCTAATATTTTATTTACAGCTGGCGGTGGATGTCGTTATAGATATTACGCTGAAGTAACTGAAACAATTTTAAAAGACTTAGGATACGACTTCAAATTCTATAACCTAATCTCAAATGGAAAACTAAAAATAACAAAAGTATACAAAGAATTTAAAGAACTAAATCCAAATCTTAAATTCACCTACTTCATACATCAACTTTTATATACCCTTCTATTCATCTGGAACATGGATAAAATAGATAAAATAATAAGACTACGAATAGGTTTTGAAATAGAAAAAGATTCATACATTAAAGAAAAGAAAAGAATGTTAAAAGACTTTACATCTACAAGTTCCATAGTAAAAATGTACTACTACTATTTTAAACATAAAAAACTAATTAAAAAAATTCCTTATGCCAAACCTAAAAATTGTTTAAAAGTAGGTATCATTGGTGAACTATATACCGCAATGGAACCATTTGCTACTTACTTTCTTGAAAAAGAATTAGCCAAGATGCATATAGAAATTAAACGCTATACAAATTTAAGTTACCTACTATGGCAAAAAAAATTCATGCGGAAACACATGCTAAGAACTACTAAAAACTACTGTAAATACTCACTAGGTGCCGATGGGCTAGATAACGTCTATCGTACCATTAAACTAATAAACAAATCATATGACGGAATTATTCATACTAAACCCTTTGGCTGTACTCCAGAAATAGGAGCTATACCAATAATTCAAAAAATATGTCAAGAAAAAGAAATGCCTATTATCTTCTTTTCCTACGACGTTGAAACATCCGACGAAGGAATTAAAACTAGATTAGAAGCTTTTGAAGACCTAATAAAAATAAGGAGAATGAAAAAATGATTAAAAGTTATTTAGGAATAGATATTGGATCAATTTCCACTAAAGGAGTAATAATAGATGAAAACAACAATATTCTAGCAAGTTCATATCTTTGGACTAAAGGTAATCCAATAAATGCTGTAAAAGAAGTAATTAATGAACTACATAGAAAAATAAAAGGAAAAGACATAAAAATAGTGTCCGTTGGAACAACAGGTTCCGCTAGAAAACTAATAGGTACAATTCTAAACGCCAGTATCATAAAAAATGAAATAACAGCTCATGCCATTGGTACTCTTTCAAAATACCCAAATATCAAAACAATTATTGAAATCGGTGGCCAGGACTCAAAAATAATCTTAATAAGAGATGGTATTGTTGTAGATTACGCTATGAATACATTGTGTGCAGCTGGTACTGGTGCTTTCCTAACAAGTCAAGCTAAACGACTAGATATACCTATCGAAGACTTTGGAAAAATTGCTTTAACAAGTACTAATCCTGCTCTAATTGCCGCTAGATGTACCGTGTTTGCTGAAAGTGATTTAGTTCATAAAGCTCAACTTGGCTACGAGAAAAAAGATATCGTCGCCGGTCTTTGTAGAAGTATCGCCTTAAACTACTTAAATAATGTTGCAAAAGGCAAAAAAATTGAAGGACCAGTAATCTTTCAAGGTGGGGTTTCAAAAAATATCGGTGTGAAAAAGGCCTTTGAAGAAATACTACAAACAGAAGTAATAACCGATCCGGCAGGACACTTACTAGGTGCCTTAGGAGTTGCCATACTATCAAAAAAAGAAAAAGAAATAGATTTCTCATTTGATATAGTCGAAAATATTTTTAAAACAGAAAGCCATAACTGTCCAGGATGTCCAAACAACTGTGAAATAATAACCGTAAAAAGAAATGAACATTTAATAGACTCCTGGGGCAATCGTTGTGAAAGAGGTAAAGTAAAAATAAGCTAAAAAAAGATAAGACCAAAAATCTTATCTTTTGCTTTTACTTTCTATATATTCCTCATATGGAACACATCTATCTATAATAGAACCATCATCTAATATCTCAATAACACGATTAGTAACAGTACTATTAAGTTCATAATCACGAGAAGTAAATAATACTTCACCTTGGAAATTAATTAATCCTTTATTTAAAGAAGTAATACTTTCCAAATCCAAATGGTTAGTAGGTTCATCTAATATTAAGAAGTTAGGTCCTTCTAACATTAATTTAGATAACATACAACGCATCTTTTCACCACCTGATAAAACAGATACTTTTTTAAATACATCATCACCAGAGAATAACATTCTACCTAAGAATCCACGAAGAACTGTTTCATCCTTAATATCATAATATTGTCCTATCCATTCCATAATATTCTTATCAACATTGAAATACTCTGTATTATCTTGAGGTAAATAAGCATAATTAATTGTCTTACCAAATTCTATAGTACCAGCATCATACTTTTCTTTACCAGTTAAAATATTAAATAAAGTTGTTTTAACCATGTCATTATTCGCAATAAAAGTGATTTTATCTCCTTTAAGAACTGTAAATGATACTTTATTTAAAATCTTTTTACCATCAACTACTTTAGTAAGATTTTCTACTTTTAATATTTCTTTACCAGCAGGTTTTTCAATTTTAAAATCTATATAAGGATACTTTCTAGAAGAAGGTACAATTTCATCAAGTTGAATCTTATCTAACATTTTCTTTCTAGAAGTTGCTTGTTTTGATTTTGAAGCATTAGCTGAGAATCTCGCAATAAAAGCTTGTAACTCTTTAATTTTTTCTTCCTTTTTCTTATTAGATTCACGCATTTGTTTTTGTAATAACTCAGATGACTCATACCAGAAATCATAGTTACCAACATATAACTTAATCTTACCATAATCAATATCAGCAATATGTGTACAAACTTTATTTAAGAAATGTCTATCATGAGATACAAGAATAACTGTATTATTAAAGTTAATTAAAAACTCTTCTAACCAACGAATAGCATCTAAATCCAAACTGTTTGTAGGTTCATCTAAAAGTAAAATATCTGGATTACCAAATAAAGCTTGTGCAAGTAAAACTTTTACACGATCTTTAACCGCAAGTTCACTCATTAAAACATAATGGTATTTTTCATCTATTCCCAAATTATTTAAAAGTGTACAAGCATCAGACTCAGCATTCCATCCATCTAAATCCATAAATTCAGCTTCCAAATTAGCTAACTTCATACCATCTTCTTCACTGAATTCAGTTTGCTCATACATCTTATTTTTTTCTTCCATAATTTTATAAAGTTTATCATTACCCATGATTACAACATCAATAACCCTATTATTATCATATTGATAATGATCCTGTCTTAAAATAGAAAGTCTCTCATTTTTAGATATAACTATCTCTCCTGTTGTAGTTTCTATCTCACCTGACAATAATTTTAAAAATGTAGATTTACCAGATCCATTCGCACCAATTAATCCATAACAATTACCATCAGTAAATTTAATATTAACATCTTCAAATAAAGTTCTTTTTCCAAACTTTAAACTAACATTATTAACTTGAATCATTATCTCACCTCAAACAAATAATTTCCATATACACAAAAACTGTGTACTCGCAGTTACCATTATACTATTTAATAAATAGATAAGTCAAAGTAAATAAATCTATTTTTACTTTTCTTTATAAAAATGTGATACTGTCTTCGCAAACTCATATAAAATAATATCACTTTTATTAATCGCAAAACCTTTTCCTAAAGCTTTACCACCAATAGTAAGAGCAGCAACTATTGCCGCTACAAATAATCCTGTAAATAATAAACTCCAATTAAATTGATTAGCTAAAATTGTCGCAATAGCTGTAGCAGCTGTACCGGAAATAATTCCACAAACATCACCAACAACATCACAACAAAAGTTAGATACTTTAGAAGCATTTTTCTTAAATTTAACAGCAATATCAGCACCAGGTACTTTACGAGAATTCATTGAATGAAAAACAGTCTCATCACTACTAGTAACACTAACACCAATGATATCAAATAATATACCTATACCTATAAATAACAAAGTAATAAGTATACCAAAAAATAATGATAAATTAGGTATTGTAACTTGTGAAACATATGATAAACCAAATGACAATGCAAAAGCTATTAAAACTATTTTAAGTATCCATTTATACTCTGTTTTCTTTTTATTAATTTTTTCTTTTTTCTTAGTCTCAATGACTAATTCCTTAAATTCATCTCTTTCTAATTTCTTCTTATCTTTCATATAATACCTCACTAATTTATTTAAGAAAAAAATAGTATCCTAAAATACTATTTTAAATTACAAAACTAATGGCTATTAACATAGTAAACTTTGAATCTTAGGTCAAGTAGGATTTCCCTCATGTCTATAAATCCGTTACCAGATTTATGGTTCCCCTTTAAAGATATGAGTATGACGTCACCGTTCATACGACTTGATTACCACTTAGTATCCACTGCAATCCTATGCTAACGGCACTCTAGGAGATTTCCCCACCAATAACACTTTATTATTAGTTCTCTTTTGCAACAGCAATTTCATAAAGCAATACTTATTATATTTGGCCAAATATTAATAAGCAAGTTCTTTAATCCCAAGACCATCACTCAAGACAAGCTACGCTGTACATAACTTTCGCCACGATACAGGTTCTATCCCATTTCGTAATGAGTCCATCAGTTAACACGTATAGGCTCACCACAATAATAGGTCTCCACAAATACTGGGTCGTTTGTCGTATGCCATTACGAGCGCCCAGCACTTTCATCTCCAGCATCCACCCTAAACTGGGCGTATAAAGCAAACACCAGAGGTTTCACAGATATGCTCTTATAACGGTTGTTTAATCCCGTCTTCCTAATAAAGCGATTGACTAGAATAATGTGCCATCAATCAGTATACATTATATCATATGTTACTAAAAATGTCAAATTTACACTTTTTAACTATTTCTAATTTTTTCAACATAACTATTGATTTTAGCTGGCCAAGAACTTCCTTCGGCGTATCTTGGAGCTATTTTTTCAACAGTGTCTAAACCTTGACTATAATAGTTTTTATACAAGTTATTAACAAAACCAGTAATACCTTCTTCTAAAGTATTAAATCTTTTATAACTACCGCCATTACATCCAGGTGCACCCTTTTGTCCACCAACATTATAACAATTTCTAGCTAAGCTTGAACATCTACTTCCACAACCAGTTTCATGTAACATTATAGCTGTTGCTACATAAGGATCAATTCCAAGCTCGATACATTTAGTAGCAATAAAGTAACCTTGCCCAGCCAATATATCAGCACCTAGACTTCTATCTAACTTAGCAGCTAACTCTTCTATTGTTAAACCATCAAACACTTCAATTCTAGGCGGAACAATAACAGATGCAGGAGCAACTTCCATCTCAATAGCTGTAATAGAAGAATTATCCTCACGTAAATCTGATTCACTATTATTAACTAAAGTATTTTCAGAAGCTGTTATATTATTTATATTTACTTCATTATATGAATATGATAAATCATCATTAATCTCATAAGCTTTTTCCTGTAGTTTTATTCCCATTGAAACCATTAAAACAGATATTATTAGTAAGACAACACTAATAATTTTTGTTTTTTTCATTGAAATTCACCTCATCATTGAATAATAATCAATGTATCCATTTTACACTATTATACATAAAAAGTCAAATTTGAACCCTAAGTATGGATTCTAAAAGTACTAGGAGCATACTTATAAACAAGCTTTAAAGAAACTATGATATAAGCTATTGTAAGTACAATTCCTAAGATAGAAAAATATAATGAAGACATTACTAAGTTAGATAAAATATAAGTCAAAACAAGTGTAATAAATGACACAATTGTATAAGAAATACCTCTTACCTGTAAATCATTATTGTATGGCTGTAGCAAATAATAAATAACCAAATAATGTACTGAAAAAAACACACTAAGTACAATAATAAATAATGGTATCATAATATAATTAATAACTAAACCGCCATTCGTAGTAATACCAAGTAGAGCTATAGAACCTATCGCAATAACTATAGCTGGTAATAAATTAATCTTAATTAACATCATAAGTCTTTTCTTAAATAATCCAAGTATAACATCAGGTTCTCTATAAAAATTATATCTAAGCATAGCATGATCACAATTATAAAACATTGCCTGAGTAACAATAGACCCTCTATTAATAAGATACATAATTAGTACAAACCAGCCTAATCTATTAAGTAAAAAGTCATTTAACTGAGTAGCCATTTCTTTATTATAAAAAGATAAAACACCTAGTCCAATAATTATAATCAAGATAATTAAACTAAAATTTTTAGCACTTCTCATTAATATTTCTCTATGTCTTTCAAAAAATATTGTATTAAACAAATCATAGCCTTTCTTATCTTTTAGTTTACTACTATCAATATTCTTATCTTTATCCTTAATTCTAATCATTTCTTGTCTAGCATACAAATCACCATCATCACTATTAATAGCAGCCTTAAATGTATTTATCTTCTTATAAATAAGTTTATAATCTTTAACTTTCATTAAATATATATAACAAAATACACTAGCAAGTAAAAATATAAATAAAGTACAATAAATTACCATATCTGGTACAAAAATATTAAAAAAAGGTAAACTTCCTATCGCAAAAAACACTCCAATAACAACAAGTGTATGTCTATAGTCAGTAGTAAATGTAATACCATGCTTCTTATAATAATAAACACTAAATGCATCCCCTACAATTCTAGCTGTTGTACTAAATAAAATAAGACATAAAGCATCAATAATAGAATAATTCAAAAAACTGGATAACGTTAAAAAGCCTAAAGAGTTCAATACAAATGATAAAAACAAAGTCCATATAAATGATGCTTTCATAAACTTTTTAGCATCCATATTAAATAATATTATTGAAAAATATTTTTTTGTACTAGTACTTAAAATACTAGGATTAATAAACATACCAATAAAAGTAAAAATAAAATAAATAAATATAAAAGTTCTAGTAATATCATTCTTATTAAGAAAACTACTAATATAATATATTGCAAAGAAATAAAGTAATCTAAAAAATATAGCTCTACATGCCGACATTAAAATACTAAATGCTCTAGCAAACTTCTTAACTCTATCATTTTTATAAGCATTATCACCTATTATATTTTTTAATATCGGTAACTTTTTAAATTGATAAATATTAGCATTTATAGCGTATGTTAAATCTATCTTTAAAGCCATTCTCAAAGTATTAAGCATTTTTCTTATCCTTTAAACTGCTAATAATCTTATCTTTATATTTTTTAGTATTTAAATTACTTTTTTCTATAAGTTCTAATTTACCATTATTCAATATAATAATTTCATCACATAAATCCATTGCTATTTCTAAAATGTGTGTTGAAAATATAATAATATGTTTATTTTTCAATGATTTAAACAACTTCTTCATCTCATCCTGAACAACAACATCTAATGATGTCAATGGCTCATCTAATAAAATAACTTTCGGATGAGCAATAACATTAATAAGTATTTGCATCTTATTTTTCATACCATGAGAATAATCTTTTAACAACTTATCTTGATCTTCTCTACTTATTTGAACCAACGAAAAATAATCATCTACTGTTTTATCTTTATCAACTTTATCTTTATTTATTTCTATAAAAAACTCTAAGAATTCTCTTGCTGTTAAAAACTCTGGAACTATAGGGGTAGATACAACATAGCCAATATCATTCGTAGAAAGACTATTCTTACCAAATTCATCTTCTAAATAAAAACTACCAGAATCAATGTCAATATCAGAGTTTAGCGAATTAAAAAATGTCGTTTTACCAGCACCATTGCGACCAATAAGACCATAAATTTTACCAGATTCAAATGAAAAATCTATATCATCTAAAACTACCTTTTCACCATAACTTTTCTTTAAATTATTAACTTCAAGCTTCATCAACTTCACCTCACCAAATATTATAGCAAGAAAAAAGAATAAATACTATTCATTTATTCTTCTAATCATTTAATCCTTTTTTAAAGTTTTCTTGATAAAGATATGAGTCTCGACACATCTCTTCTATACCAAGTTCTGCTTTCCAACCTAACTCTTCATAAGCTTTAGTAGGATCTGCATAACATGCATCTATATCACCAGGACGTCTACCTACAATTTTATAAGGAACTTTTACATTGTTAACTTTTTCATATGTTGTAACTAAATCTAAAACACTATAACCAGTACCAGTACCAAGGTTATAATATTTAACACCAGGTTCTTCCATAGCTTTTTCAATAGCTTTTAAGTGACCTTTAGCTAAGTCAACTACATGAATATAATCCCTAACTCCTGTACCATCATGAGTATTATAATCATTACCAAATACATTTAAGCACTCTAATTCACCAGCAGCAACCTTAACAATATAAGGCATTAAGTTATTAGGAATACCTTTAGGATCTTCACCAATTAAAGCTGAATGATGTGCACCAATTGGATTGAAATAACGTAATATTATTACAGAAAATTTATCATCTGAAATACTAACATCTTTTAAAATTCCTTCATTATACAACTTAGTTGAGCCATATGGATTAGTTGTAGATAAAGGAAAATCTTCCTTAATAGGTAAAGTTTTAGGTGAACCATAAACTGTTGCGCTAGATGAAAATACAAATGCATTAACTTTATGTCTCTTCATAACTTTACAAAGTTTAATAGTTGAAGTTAAGTTATTTTCATAATAATTTAATGGTAACTTAACAGATTCACCAACTGCTTTATATGCTGCAAAATGAATAACTGCATCTATTTTATTTTCAGAAAAAATCTTTTCTAGAGCATCCTCATCACAAACATCATCTTCGTAAAATTTAAAAGTCTTACCAGTAATCTTCTCTATTCTATCTTTAACACTAATAGCTGAATTATATAAATTGTCAACAACAACAATGTCATAACCTGCATCAAGTAACTCAACACAAGTATGACTACCAATATAGCCTAAGCCTCCAGTAACTAAAATATTCATTATAAAACACCTCCAAATAAATAGTTATATTCTTCTAATGCTAAAAGCATCTCTCTGCCTATGCTTACATCTATTGTACCATTTTCTAAACAATTGTGCAAAAAATGTTCTAAATCATCAATATGTACATAAAAAAGTCCAAATTCAGATTGACTTTCTAATTCATCATAATTAGTCTCTTCTAAATTAGGGGTATCATCACTTAATACCCTATAATAAAATATTCTATTGCATACATTTTTATCAGAACCAAAGTATCTTTTTGCATAAGTAACAATTTCCATAAAAGGACCAGATACATCTTTTATACCAATACCAGTTTCTTCTTTTATTTCCCTAATTAATGCTTCTTCCTTGTCTTCATCAAGTTCAACATGTCCTCCTGGAAACTGATAAGTATTATTATTAAAAGCTATCAAAACTTCATTCTTACTATTAACAACAAGTCCTTTAACTCTAATAACTTCATAATCTAAATCTTCAATTTCTAAATTATCATCATTTATAAATATTTTCTTCATATAATTCCCTTCTAGTAAACATATCTTTCCCAGTAATCAATAACATCAGGAGTAACAGTATTAAAATAAGTATCTATCATTCTTGATAAGTAATCAGACTTCTGCCATATTGGATATCCATGTGAATCAAAACAACTATATCTATTACTAGCCGTCATATATTCAAAAGTAGAAGCTCTGTCTTCGCTTTGACTAACTTGTGCATAATTATTAACAAAGTATGAAGAAGCCTCGCCTGTAACACTATAAGAATAATTTTTATTTTCAGTACCATATGAAAAGTCTGCAGGATTAAAACTATTCCAAGAAGTAAATTTACCACCAGATCTTTCAATATAGTATTCTATCGCATGTAAAACCTCATGATGAAAACTCTCATCAAAAGGAAAATCCATCGCTATAGAAATATTAATTCTCTTAAATGAAGTATCGGTAACACCTGTAACATTATTAGCACTATAATTTTTTATAAGATAAACATTTACATTTATACTTTTATTTAAAAATTCTTGAAAAAATCCTACTGGATATGTAGACAAAGCCGTATTAAGTTGCGTTAAAGCTGAAGAAACAGAAGAATCAGGTATAACAGTTGTACTCATACCACCAACAGAATAACCAGATGTTTCATTACCATAGAAAACTTTAACACCATAAGTGTCTTCAATACTCTTTCTAAAAACTACATTCTGATCAACAACAGGAGCTGGTTCAGGATCTGGTTCAGGTGTAGGCACAGGACTAGGACTAGTATTAGTCCCAGAAGTATTACCAGTGCTACCAGTAGTACCAGATGTAGTTGTATTATTAGGAACTGTAGTACCAGAAGAAGTTGAATCATTTGGAACTGCAGTAGCATCATCACTATTCCCAGTTTTATCAGAATCATTATCATCAGTAGCAGTTGGAGGCATACCATCATTAGTTGTAATTATAACACTATCATTATCTGGAGTAGTAACACCAGAAATAGGATCGATAATAGGCTTAGTTTCTTGAAGGTTCAAGTATACACCAGAGCCAATTAAAATAACAGAACAAAAAATCATAACTTTAGCCAAGATAATAAGTGATTTATTACTCATATGACTCAATCCTCCAATATAATTTGATTATAGCAAATACCTAAAAAAAAAGCCAGCAAAAGCCGACTATTTACAATCACACAAGTAAACTCTAATTACTATTTTTATTTAATTCACTAATCTTTGCATATAATTCTTGTGCTTCTTGCATCTTACCTTCCTTATATAAAGCACTAGCTTGCGCCATAAGATCTTCTATTTGGGCTTGTATACTAACATTAGGAGTATTATTAGATGAACTCATACCTTGTGAAATACCAAAATCTAAAGCTGATTTTTGTAAATCTTTAGAAGCTTTAAGTTTAGCCATTTGTTTTTGACTAACTAAAATAGCTTTAACACGATCTGGTCTCATCTTTAAAATTCTCATACTTGCATTAATATTTGTAGTAGTAGAATTATTTGTATCAGAAGAAACTCCATTAGAAACATTTTCCACTGCTTCTTTATTTACATTTTTAAATATTTCTGAAAAAGCATTCTTATTTTCTGAAGGAACATTTTCCTCTAAAGGTTTATTCTGTGAAGGAACATTTGTAGCCAAAGGTACTTGAGGTATAACATCACTAGAAGAACCATTTTCACTACTGGAAATAAAAGGATTAGTAGTAGGAATAGTTGCATCCTTATTCATATTATTTGAAGTATCTTCTGCTTTACCAAAATCATTACCTTGTGTTGTAGTAATATTTATAAAAGGTAAAGGTGTAGTCTTAACATCAATATTATTAGAGTCAACTGATGCAGTCTCAGCCATATCTTTTTTATCATCACTAGACTCTTCAGTACCAACTTTAGTATCATCAGTAGTCTTTCCTATTGGAATAACTAAATCAACTGGAGGAATCTTAATATCAGAAACTTTATCAGTAGAAACAGTATCAGTATCAGTTGAACCATCGTCAGCTGGAGTTACAGTAGATTCAGGTTTTGTCTCCTCTTTTACATTAGGCTTTTCCTCAACAGATGGAGTTTCAATTTTTTCTTCATTTTTAACTTCATCTTTAGCCTCAGAAACAGCATCTTCTTTTTTCAAAGGTATAACAACCTTTTCTTCTACTGCATCCTTCTCTGCTGTATCAGGAACACTTTCATCACTACTAGTTTGAACTTCTGTAGTTGCATCATCAGCAGGTACTTCTACAGAAACACTATCAACAGGTACCACATTAGGTTCATTATTAACTGGTTCACTAACTACCTCATCAGAAGTATTAACATCATCACTAGTCTCTCCAACAAAGTTATTATTAGAAACTACCATATGATTAAAACCAAGTATTTCATCAACTCTTTCAAATTGCGAAAATAAGCTTGTCAAATTTTCTATTTGATTAGAAGCATCTACAACCATTCTTATATATACTTCTCTATCATCCATATTTTGAATATTTGCTAAATTTTTAGTTCTTGCAGAAAGAAAATCACACAATTCTGCTTTTATAATTGTAGTATCATTCATATTACCAAAACTCCTATACTAAGCATTCGCGATTCTTTTTAATAGCTGCTGAACCTCAGTCCATTCACTATTATCGATGATTTCTTGAATCTTATACCCTTCGTTATCTTTAAATAATTTTGAAATATAAATGACTTGGTCATTACCTTCACCTTTAATTTCTCCCTTAGTATAAACAATATATTGCTTAAGTCTATCATCAGAAATTAAATATGTGATAAGTTCTACCATTGTATTATTGCCATTAGTATCAACAATTTCGATCATTTCTTTCGCGTTCATAGCAAACACCCTCTATTCTAACCATAATTATAACTAATTTTAAAATAGAAGTAAAGAAGCAAAAAGAACTTTTTAGTATTATCTAGAAAGTTCTTTTAATTTATCAATATTCTCTTCAAATGATTTTAAAAATCCATCTATTTCTTCTTTTGTTGTTAAATAAGATAAGCTAATTCTAATACTATGACTAGCTCTTTCTTTATCCTTAGTAACAGCATAAACTGCTAATGAATAATTACCAGTAGAACATGCTGTTTGTGTAGATATATAAATATCATCTTGTTCTAAAGCATGTAACATAGTCTCTGACTTAATCTTTTTTAAACTAATATTAACAATATGCGGTACGCAATATTTATTACTATT
>CAVKJF010000004.1:17745-19866 GCA_963656615.1 bacterium
AGTAAAGATAGTTTTTCCAAAAGATAATCATGTAACTCTACTACTTTATTATACTTCCTATCAAAATCAACATAAGATAATCTTAATGCCTTTGATAAAGAAACAATTAAAGCTAAAGCTGGCGTACCAGATCTAAAAGCAGTAGTAGATTTACCACCATGTATCAATGGTTCTAATGTAACATTTCTCTTCTTAATTAGACAACCAATACCCTTCATTCCATAAAACTTTTGTCCTGAAATACTAGCAAGATCAACATATGATAAATCAACTTTTAACTTACCAATTGCTTGTGTCATATCACTATGAAAATATACTTTAGGATAATCTTTTAAAACCTTACTAATTGCCTTTATATCTTGACAAACTCCTACTTCACTATTAACCGCCGCAATAGTTACAAGAATAGTATCATCTCTAATAAGACTTTTCAAATTATCTAAATCAACTAAACCATTAGAATCAAGTTTAACATAACTAACTTCATAACCAAGTTGTGTTTCTAAAAATTTAACAGTTTCACTAACTGAAGAATGTTCAAGTTCTGTTGTAATAATATGTTTTCCATGATGTTTAAAGCAAATTCCTTTAATAGCTAAATTATTAGCTTCACTAGCTCCAGATGTATAAATAACTTCACTACTATCAACATTTAAAATATCAGCAATTTGTTTAGTAGCTGCATCAATTAATTTCTTAGCATCTGTTCCTAACTTATGTAAAGAATTAGGATTACCTATATAATTTCTAGTGACCAAGTCAAAAGTATTTAAAACCTCTTCATTAACAGGAGTAGTAGCACTATAATCTAAATATATCATTTTAATACCCTAACTATTTATCTCCTGAAACATTGTAAAGATCATAATTAAGCTTAGCCATAGCTAATTCTATAGTCATAAGTTTTTCACTATTATCTAATTTTTCATCATCCATTAAAACCTTAATTAATTCATCAGCAACTTTCATTATTTCTTCCTTGTTCTTATGTAAAACTATCTTATCCATCATATAGTTCACAAAAATCACCTCACATTCATTATACTTATTTTACAACTTTCAATATTCTAACATCATTTGTTTGAGTTTTGATAATAATCTCTTTCCGCAATACTAGCCGAAACACTATCTAACTCATCAGGATTATCAACTTCTTCATAATTGAATTTTTCCTCTATTAACATTAATACTTCTTTCAAACTACTACATGATTTATACTCAATATTATATTTATTAAGTATATCAATCTCATTATTAGTAAGGACTAATCCATTACTAAGATTATTAAGCTTTGAAGATTTAAAATCTAAATTAGAAATAATCTCATCAATATTATACTCCATTTTTCACTTTCCTCACAAAAAACAGAACTCAAAAAAGTCCTATTTACACGTATAGCCATTATTTTTCATATGAGTCATTAATTCTCCCTCAGTATATTTATCCTTTATACTCAAAGTAACAACGTCACTA
Organism: bacterium; assembly: GCA_963656615.1. GTDB lineage: Bacteria > Bacillota_I > Bacilli_A > RF39 > UBA660 > CAG-877. The sequence goes on from CAVKJF010000004.1 coordinate 19,219, forward strand.
CTCTTAGTATTTGGATTAATTTTAATCTGTAAACCATCATTCTCATAAAATTCAATATTATTAAGGATTAATGTCTCTTTACTATTAGCATTTATTGTAACTAAAATATAGTTATTACCAGAAGTAACCTTAACATCAGTATCATCTAAATATTCATATGATTTCTTTATAGCAAACTTAAAAGCCTCTAAATATCTATCATCACTTAAATATTTGTCAGGTAATATTATCGTTTTAGATAACGTCATTTTGCTAATTTTATTACTATCTAATTCAGTTTTTAACTCTTCCTTTATAGTAATACCAAAGTCATCAACTGTTTTTTTACTACATTCAACATAAGGCTGTTTAACAGTTGCAAACAAATAAATTATAATTATAATTATTGTTGCTGTAATAATTGTAGGAAAAACCATACTTCTCTTTTTAGCCATATCACCCTCACCTCATAAACTTATTATATCAATAACAAAATAATAGTCAAGCAAAAGAAAAGCACTTCATAAAAAGTGCCTTACAATTATTTAATTTCAATAACTTTTTTATTTTCTACTTCTTCTTTTTTAGGAACAGTAATTTTTAAGCATCCATTATTGAATTCAGCATCAATTTTATCTTGATCTAAATCACCAACATAGAAGGATCTTT
>CAVKJF010000004.1:19876-31109 GCA_963656615.1 bacterium
GTTCTTTTTCTCATCCTCTTCGTTAACTTCATTCTTTTTCTCTGCTGAAATAGTTAAATAACCATCTTTTGCCTCAACAGAAATATCTTCTTTTGAAAAACCAGGAACATCCATTTCAATATGGTAACTTCCATCTTTTTCATAAATATCACATTTCATTGTTTGTTCCTTCTTTGTAGTTAAGAAATCATCAAAAATATCATCTAAATAAAATTTTCTTGGAATTAAATCCATACTTATCATCTTCCTTTCAATTATTGTTATACCACTATTTTTAGCACTTGTCAATAGCAAGTGCTAATTATATTATTAATATACTCATATTGATAAAAAATATTCAAAATTTTTATAAAAAAATAAAAGACATATTTAATAAATTATGCTATACTATAATAAACAATAAGATAATAAGAGTGAGGTTGTGTGACATATATGGGAAAAAGTGAAGCAAAACTAGAATTAGTAGATAAAATCATAATAATGGCAATTGGAGTAGCAATATTAATTGCAATTGCTGGAACGATTATCTGGGTTAATTACAAGCATTCACCAGATAATAAAGACAATATGTATAAAGAAATTCCAGGAAACAAAACTTATAAATATACAATTGAATCTAACAAAATAAATTTATATCAAAACAAAAAAATGGTTGATTCATATACTTGTATAAATAATTGTAAGATTGAAGACAATAAAGAAGATCAATTCACAATTGAATATGATTCATTTATATCTATATACGACAATAATAAGTATTTACTATATAATACAGAAATAAAAGCAACATATTATACATTTGATACTTATCCAAAAAAGACAAAAAATAATAGTTATGGTCTTGTAGTTAAAGATAATAAATATGGAATTATAAATAAATCTGGTGGCCTAATATTAAATACAGAATATGATTACATAGAAGCAACAGAAAGTGATTTAGTAACATTAAAAGATTATGTAATGAACGTTTATGATTATTCAGGAAAGAAAATAACAAATGATGAATATACAAATATAAAAGAAATAGTAGTATTAGAAAAAGAAAAAACATTATATATCTATATAACAGATTTAAACGGAAATAGAAATATAATTCCATTTGATCTAGTAACAAATAAATATGCATAAAGAGCAAATTAATTGCTCTTTTTATTTATACAAAAGAAAAACGAATAAGTACTTTATTACCTACCTATTCGTTTATTTTTTATCCAAGTTGATATCTTGCTATATAAGTTTTAACAAATTTAATTACTTTATTATATTCATTAACCAATTCATCAAAATGTTCATTAACAAAGTTAACATCATTTTCTTTACTCTTTAACTCATGTTGATAACTAATATCTGCTAAATCCATAAATCCTAAATACTTACAATCACTCTTTAGTGAATGAACTTCAATTGCATAATTTGGCATGTCAGATGCTTCTTTAAACTTATTAATTCTATCCCATTTAGCTTCTACATCAGCAATAAAATCACCCATAGTCATATTATACATTTCCATATCACCAAGAAGTTCTAATGAGTTATCCATATTAACACCATTTTCTTTTAAGTAAGCAAGCATTGCATCATCACTCTTATCAGTAGCAACCTCTACAGTATCAGTAGAAACTTCACTACTTGGAGTTTCAGTAGTTTCTAACTTAACTTCTTCTTTAGTCTCAGTAACAGGTTCAGCAGGTTTTTCTTCTACCTTAGTTTCCTCTTTAACTTCAGGTTCTGTAGAAACCTCAGCCTTCTCCTCTATCTTTTCTTCAGGTTTAGCCTCTTCTTTAGTCTCAGTAACAGGTTCAGCAGGCTTTTCCTCTACCTTAGTTTCTTCTTTAACTTCAGGTTCTGTAGAAACCTCAGCCTTTTCCTCTACTTTTTCTTCTGGTTTAGCCTCTTCCTTAGCCTCAGTAACAGGTTCAACAGGTTTTTCTTCTACCTTAGTTTCTTCTTTAACTTCAGGTTCTGTAGAAACCTCAGTCTTTTCCTCTACTTTTTCTTCAGTTTTAGCCTCTTCTTTAGTCTCAGTAACAGGTTCAATAGGTTTTTCTTCTGCCTTAGTTTCTTCTTTAACTTCAGGTTCTGTAGAAACCTCAGTCTTCTCCTCTACCTTTTCTTCAGTTTTAACCTCTTCTTTAACCTCTATTGGCTTTTCCTCAGTCACTGGAGCTACAGCCTTAACTTCATTATTATCGTGAGGTTTAACATTCTCCATATCAACATGTTTGATTTCTTCAATTACCTTAGAAGGTTTCTCAATTGGTTTATCAACTTTTACTTCTGGCACTGCACTGGCATTTTCATGATGTGTCTTAACATTATCATCAACTAAAGTAACAGTTTTATTTTCAAAGAATTTATGTATTATTTTATCCAATTCTTGTGTATTAATAGGCATTGGTAAATAATAATCAAAACCTTCACTTAAATATTTCTCTTCCATACCATTCATAGCATTAGCAGTTAAAGCTATTATTGGTGGAGTTTCATAATCATCCAATCTTCTAAGTATACGTGCTGTTTCAATACCATCCATTTCAGGCATCATATGATCTAGGAAAATTATGTCATAATGATTACCATACTTATACTTATAAATACAATCTTTACCAGATTGAGCAACATCAACATTAAAGTTATACTTCTTAAGCAATCTTTCCGCAACTTTCAAGTTAAGTCTACTATCATCAACTACTAAAGCTGTAAAATCTGAACAATCTAAGAAATTTCTTACTCTTTGAACAGATGTATCTTGATTAACACTACCTATAGGAGTAGGATCAATAATTTTTAATGGTAAGTCAACATAGAAAGTAGTACCTACTTCAAATTCACTAGTAAACCAAATCTTACCACCCATCAAATCTACAAACTTTTTAGTGATAACAAGACCTAAACCAGTACCTTCAATTTCTTTTGAAACAGCACTGTCAAGTCTCGAAAACTTTTCAAATATCTTACCAAAGTCTTCCTTCTTAATACCATAACCAGTATCAGAAATCTTAATATGTAAAAGAACAGTATCATTACCAGTTTTTTCTGGAACTATTGAAAGTTTAATCTTACCAACTTCTGTATACTTAACAGCATTATTAGTAATATTAAGTAATATCTGATAAATCTTAGTAGAATCTCCATAAACCTTTGAAGGAATTTGCTCATCTAATTCAATATATAACTTAACTGGATTATTACCAATTCTTGATTCAATAATACTACCAAGTTCCTTAACTATCTTCGCAATACTACATTCCTTATTATCTAAAGTATCATTACCAGATTCAATCTTAGATATATCCAAGATATTATTAATTATATCAACAAGGTTAGTACCAGCAGTTGCGATACTTTGAATATCATTACGAGCTGTAGCCTCATCAAATTTTGGACTATTAAGTAATGAATCAGAAAAACCTATAATTGCATTCATTGGAGTTCTGATTTCATGAGACATATTTGATAAAAAGTCTGTTTTAGATTTATTAGACTTATCAATATCAGCCTTCAATCCTTCTATTTCTCTTGCAAGATGAATATCTGGATTTTCTATAATAAAATATAAGAAGAATACTTGTAATGAACAACAAATTACATATACAGAAATATTATTAAACATTATTTGCAAAATTAACATAACTAATAGAACAAACATAATCAATGTTATCGCAATTTTTCTTCTTAATGGATATTGTCTATACAAAGTATATGAACAAATCAAAACATAAGAACACATACATGTCAAAAGAGCCAATACAGAATAGTCAGCATGACCATTAATAAATACAATACTATTTAAATCAACTGCTTCCTTAGGAAGGATAGCATATGTTACCAATAGAATAGCTAGAATAATAACTAAAGCTTTACTATTTTTACTTTTTTTCAATAACTCACCAAAGTTATCATATTGAAGTTTTTGCATATAAACAACACAATATACACAAAATACTCCTACCCATGAAATAAATGCTAGCCAGTGAATGAATCTAACACTAGAAAGTACAGCCTCATTTTTAACATAACCTAAACATAATAAATATAAGAATTCCGTTGCTAGAATAAATACAACCAATCCTAAAATAACCCTATATATTTTACTTCTTAAATCAGTTTGCTTTTCCTTTGAAAAATAAATAATAGAAAGGAAAACAGTAAACAATAAACAACCAAATGTAAACAATATACTAGTAGAAAGATTTTCTGCTAAACTAAATACATCCTTCATTTTCCACACTTCCTTTCTAATTATTCAAATACTTTTCAAGTATTTTATGTAAATCTTTATATTTAAATGGTTTTGCTAAATAATCTGTAAAGCCTTCACTAACATACCGATCTCTAGAACCGGAATATGAATTAGCTGTTAAAGCAATAATAGGAAGCTCACATCCATCATCACGTAATATATGTACAGTAGCAATACCATCTAACTCTGGCATCATATGATCTAAGAAAATTATGTCATAATGATTTCTCTTAACTAAATCAATACAGTCTCTACCATTAGAAGCACTACTTAACTCTAAATTAAACTGTCCTAATAAACGCATTGCTAATTTAACATTAACTGCATTATCATCAACTATTAAAGCTTTCTTACCAGTTAAATCTAATAGTTTCTTTTCAACAACATTAGAATTGTCAATTGATACAGCACCGATTTTCATATCGTCAATAACATCCTGATCAATACTTATAAGATATCTAGTACCCTTACCTTTTTCATTTCTGAAATCAATTGATCCACCAAGAATTTCAATAAGTCTTTTAGCAACAATCAAACCAAGTTTAATACTATCAGTACCTATTGTAGAACCTTCTTCAGAAAAGTCTTCAAAGCTTCTATTAAATTCACTTTCAGTCATTTCATGACCTGTATTAGCAATAATCAAACTAAGTTTAAATGTTTCACCAACGTATGCACCACCAACATCAAGTGATACACTACCAAACTTAGTATGACTAATTGCGTTAGCTAAAATATTTACTAAAATCTTAAATAACTTATCAGAGTCACCCTTATATTTAGTAGGAATATTTCCATCTACATTAATCTTAAAGTCTAAAACATCTCTACTTACTTTTGAAACTATAACACTATTAACTTCAAATAATAAGTCTTCAATTTTATATTCTTTTACTTCTACTGTTTCTTTACCAGATTCAATTCTAGATATATCCAAAATATTATTAATTAATTCAAGTAAATCAGCACTAGCCTCTTTAATATCTTTCGTATCTCTCTTAACAATTTCTTCAGTCAAATTTTTTTCTTCTAACATAGCTTGACTAAATCCTAAAATTGTATTCATAGGAGTTCTAATCTCATGAGAAATACTTGATAAGAAATCACTCTTTGCTTGGTTAGCTTTTTCTGCTTCTTGTCTACTTTCTTCTGCTTGAGATAATAATCTAGTATCTTGGCTTTCAACTGTAAAATACATTGCAATAAGTAAATAAGCATACAAGAAATAAATATAATTAACTCTATAATTAAAGAAAACAAACTCCAAACCAGTAATGATGACAAATGATACACCAAAGAAAATAATTGGAAGATTTAATTCTTTTGGTTTAGTTTTTCTATACCTTAACATCATTATCAGTATCGCAATTGATCCAATACCACCAAGTGCATAAACAGGATACAAAGCAGGTCCACCAATAACAAGATAATTAGTATTAACTGCTGAATGGAAAGTAACTGTTAAAGCACAAGATAAAGCATAAATCAATGCATCAGCAACAATTAACACTATACCAAGTATTCTACGTGTCTTTACATAATTACCAATAATACCAGAGTCAATTGTAACTGCATAAATATAAACAAGTACAACTGTCATCCAAACAATATCAGCTAAAATATGAAGTCGACACACTACTTCAGTAAGTACTGGATGTTGATCAATATTAACAATTGACCAAATACAACCAATTTCCAACATTCCTAGAAAAACTAATGAAACAACTAGAAATTTAAACAGTAAAGTCGTTAAACGGCCCTCTATATTAGCTTTCTTTTTCCAAAAATATAAGCATAAAATAACAATTGAATAACATAATCCAACTATTCCTAATGCTGAACTAAAAATCATCTAGCTCCACTCCCTCTTTCTTAATCAAACAAAAAAACATTTGTTATGATCATCTCTACTATTATCTATAATAATTTTACAATAAAGATACAAAAAATACAATAAATTAATATTGTATTTTTAAATTTTTACATCAGAATATTTTATTTAATATCCCATTTCCAATTTTGAATATATGGCATATCCTCACCATACTCATGTATATAGTCTTTATGTTTCTTTAACATATCTAAACACCAATCAACTAAGGCTTTACTAACATCTTTATATCTTGGTATTTCTTTTAAAGTCGCAATAACTAAATTGAATCTGTCAATCTCATTTTGTACTCTAATATCAAAAGTAGTAGTAATAGTACCCTCTTCTTTATATCCATGTACATGCATATTACGATTATGTCTCTTATATGTTAGTTGATGGATTAATGATGGATAACCATGAAAATTAAATATTATTGGCTTATCTTTTGTAAATATAGCGTCATACTCTTGATCACTCATACCATGTGGATGAGTTTCAGGAGACTGTAATTTCATTAAATCAACTACATTAACAACTCTAATTTTTATACCTTTAACTGTTTTTCTTAAAATATCTACAGCTGCTAAAGTTTCTAATGTAGGAGTTTCTCCACAACAAGCCATAATAACATCTGGATTTCCACCATCATTACTAGCAAAGTCCCAAACACCTAATCCTTTAGTACAATGAATTTTAGCTTGTTCTTTAGTTAACCATTGTGGTCTAGGATGTTTAGAAGCAACTATTACATTTACATAATTCTTGGTTTTAATACAATGTTCAAAACAAGATAATAAACAGTTAGTATCAGGTGGCAAATACATTCTAATAACATCAGCTTTCTTAGTTACTAAATGATTTAAGAAACCTGGATCTTGATGTGTATATCCATTATGATCTTGTTGGAAAACATGTGAAACTAATAAATAGTTTAAAGAAGCAATTGGTGCTCTCCAAGGAATTTGATTACAAACCTTTAACCATTTAGCATGTTGACTAGCCATAGAATCAACTATTCTAACAAAAGCCTCATAACTATGAATAAATCCATATCTACCAGTAAGTAAATATCCTTCTAACATACCTTGACACAAATGTTCAGATAAATAAGAATCCATTACCCTACCAGTATTAGATAAAAATTCATCATCTGGTCTAATTTTCTTAAAATTCCAAGTTCTATTTTCAACTTCAAAAATATGATTGAATCTATTAGATAAAGCCTCATCTGGGCCAAAGATTCTAAAATTTTTATTGTTCTTGTTTAAACTAAATACATCTCTTATATATTTACCAAGTTCCATAGTATCTTGTAAAACTATACTACCTGGTGCTTTAACTTCAACAGCATAATCTTGCCAATTAGGAGTAATAATATCTTTTAATAACAATCCACCATTAGCGTAAGGACTATTACCCATACATTTACTTGGTGAAGGACATAAATCTCTAAGTTCTTTAACAAGTCTACCATTAGAATCAAATAATTCTTCTGGATGATAGCTAAGTAACCATTTTTCCAATACCTTAATATTTTCTTGATTATCCCTAGTAATTGCTACTGGAACTTGATGAGCTCTAAAACTACCTTCAACTTTCTTTAAAGCCACTTCTTTAGGACCGGTCCAACCTTTTGGCGTAGTTAAAACTATTAATGGATAATTTCCAACACCAGTCTTTTTAATTTTCTTTATATCCTTAACAACTTTATCCAAAGTTTCAGCCATTTTTTCATGCATTCTCATAGGATCAGATCCAGATACAAAATATGGTTTCCAACTAAGTCCATAGAAAAAGTCTTCCATTTCTTCTTCACTCATTCTACCAAAAATAGTAGGATTAGCTATCTTATATCCATTACGATGCAATATAGGTAAAACAACACCATCATTTTTAAAGTTTAAGAATTTATTAATATTCCAAGATGTTGCTAAAGGACCAGTTTCTGCCTCACCATCGCCAACAACACAAGCTGCTATTAAATCAGGATTATCTAATACAGCTCCTGCCGCATGAGCTAAACTATAACCTAATTCTCCACCTTCATGAATAGAACCAGGTGTCTCAGGAGCAACATGTGAAGAAACACCACCAGGAAAGCTAAACTGTTTACAAAGTTTCTTTAAACCAGCTTCATCTTCAGTTATTTCTGGATAGAATTTAGTATAAACTCCTTCCAAATAATTATTAGCTATCATTGCTTGTCCACCATGTCCTGGTCCAGATAAATAAATCATCTTTAGATCATACTTTTTAATAATTCTATTCAAATGCATATAAATAAAGTTTTGTCCAGGAGCAGTACCCCAATGTCCTACTACATTAGGTTTTATATCTGTAATAACTAATCCTCTTCTAACTAAAGGATTATCCAATAAATATAATTGCGCAACAGATAAGTAATTTAAAGCTCTAAAATACTTATTCATTTTATTTAATTCTTTTTTTGATAACACTGGCATAAAACACCCTCCTATTCTTAATATATTATAACTTAAAATCACATAAAAAAAAAGGACAAAAGAAACAAATTTTCTCTTATCCAAATAATCAAATTATATTAAATCATCATTCTTAGGAACGTCATTAACTGGACTAGGAATATTAGTCAAAGAAACTGATTCTACTCCATTATTAACAACTTCAGGTTGAACAGGTGCAACCGGTACTTCAGTACTAGGCATAACAACATTATTATTATTATTATTATTAACTGTATTACCAACAGTTGTTTCAGCATTAAGTCCTGCACCCATATTCATATTACTCATATTATTCATATTACTCATATTATTCATATTACTCATATTATTCATATTATTCATGTTGTTCATACTGTTCATATTATTAACATTTGTCTCTGTTGGCATTACTGTAACACCAGTATTGTTTATTGGAAAATTATTACCAAACATATCTTGAGGTCCATTTGTCGGATTTACCATACCATTATTATTAGTATTCATATTAGTAACACCAGTAACATTTTTTCTCTTATTTTTCATAAAGAATATTATACCAACTGCTATTAACGCAATAACTATAACCGCAACTATTGCGATATTACTAGTATTATAAAGAGCAAATGTAAGTTCAAGAACATTGTTTCCATTTTTATTTTGAGCCATTTCCATAAGGTTCCAAGTTAAATGTTTCTCATTATCTTCTTTACTAGTTGCATTACTACTAATTGCTTTATAAGGAAGTTTAATTTCAAACTTTAAATCCATACTATTCAATGCACTCATATCAAAATCAGTATCATCACTATCATCATCGTATAAATCATAGTCATAGTCGTAGTCATCATCATCATAATCATAATCATCATCAAAGTCATAATCATCTTCTTCACGATAATCATAACTATTATCATCATCTTCTTCACCTAACAAATCAGAAGAAGATGATGATGAATCTAATTTAAATGTATAAGTGTTCTTAAAGAACCCTTTTTTTACTGTAAATAATTTTGAGTTTTCACCATCAATAACAGATTCAAAATCAGCATCATCAACAGTTGATTCACTACTTAATTCATCAATATTAGGAAACTTACATGAAACATTAATTCCTTTCATATTTGACTCACTATAATCAGAAGCAGAACAATACTGATTTTTAACTTCATCTTTAGTCTCAGTAATATTCATTTCATCACTTTCAGCCATACTTTCATCAACTGCTACTATCATATTAAAGTCCATTGACTTATCTTTTTTTATGTCCATAGTTACATTATATTTAACACAACCAGAAGACAACATTAACATTAAAGCAATTAATAATAATTTAAATGTTTTAAAATTCTTTTTTTTCATAATACACTCCTCTACTTTAATAAAAGTATAAAGTATTTTTGAACAAAAGTAAAATAAAAAAAAGAGAAATTTCTCTCTCTTTACTTATTTAGAAATAACTTCACAAATCAAAGTACTTATCTCTGTTGGATTTTCAATAGGAAGACCAGCTATCATCTTAGCTTCTGCATAAAGTATCTTTGTATATTTATCGAATTCCTCTTTATCATTTTCATACAAATTCTTTAATTTTTCTGCTATTTTATGTTTCTCATTTATTTCTAATACTTTTTCAGCTTTAATACCCATATCATTAGGCATAGCGTCAAATACTTTTTGCATTTCAATAGAAACATCACCTTTAGTAGTTAAACATACAGGATGTTTTTTTAATTTATTACTGAATTTAACCTCACTAACTTCTCCTATTTCTTCCTTCATGTGTTTTAAAAGTTCACTATTATCTTCATTAGCTTTCTTAATAGCATCTTTTTCTTCTTCTGTTTCTAAACTTAAATCTTCACTCTCAACATTAGCAAACTTCTTACCTTCATATTCTTGTATAGCTGTAATAGCGAATTCATCAACATAATCAGTTAAATATAATATATCATAGTCATGATCTTTAACTTGTTCTACTTGTGGAAGTGAATCAATTTTAGTAATAGATGCTCCTGCTGCATAATAAATCTTTTCTTGACCTTCCTTCATATTATCAACATATTCTTTTAAAGTAATAAGTTTTTCTTCTTTAGCTGAGTAAAACATAATTAAATCTTTTAACTTATCTTTATCAGCACCAAAGTTATTATAAACACCATACTTTAATTGAACACCAAATGTCTTAAAGAATGAAATATAATTTTCACGATCACTCTTTAACATTTCTTCTAATTCTTTACGAATCTTACTTTCAATATTTTTAGCAATTAGTTTTAAATTATGACTTTCTTGTAATACCTCTCTAGAAATATTTAATGATAAGTCTTCACTATCAACAACACCTTTAACAAAACTAAAATAATCAGGTAATAAGTCAGCACATTTCTCCATTATCATAACGCCATTTGCATATAAACTAAGACCCTTTTCATAATCTTGTGTATAAAAATCATATGGTGCATGACTTGGTATAAATAATAATGATTTATATGAACACATTCCTTCAACTGAAGAAGTAATTATTTTTAATGGCTTATCATAATCATTAAACTTATCCATATAAAAGTTTTCATAATCAGCATCTTCTACTTCACTCTTACTCTTCTTCCATATTGGAACCATACTATTTAATGTTTCTACTTCTTTTTTATCTTC
>CAVKJF010000005.1:0-28549 GCA_963656615.1 bacterium
ATTCTATTTTATATTTTTCAAGTAGTTCATATGCTATTTTTTCTTCATCCAGTAAAGTTGATTCATCCAAAACATCTTCTTCTTCGTCTAATAATAAATTACTCCTACTTATTACTACGCCTTTACTATTAAATTCTAATGCTAGGACTTTGTTTAAATCTGAAAAAAGACAACCAAACTTGATATCTTTTTTATTTTTGTAGGAAATCGTACTTCCTTTTATTGTTTCTAAAAATCTACTATCAATTTTAATTTTATAATTAAATATTTCTTGCATTTGTTCAGAACTAATTCTGATAATAGGAATTCTTTTTATGTGTTCAAAACAGTCATCATCTTTCCATTCGTAAAATTCAAAGTATTCGTCGGCATCATTAAAGTTAAGTAATATATCGTAAATATAATTCATATTCTTTTTCCTTTCCAAGTATATATAATAATTATTTGAATTATGAGACCTATTATAAATAAATAACATTCTGGTTGTTTTAAAATATAGAAAACATATTCTTTTATAGTATAGCCAAAAGTAAATAAATTAATGTACATTATTATGTAAGTTATTCCTATGGTCATCATTAATAGTGAAATTAGCATTATTATTATTTTGGTTATCATAGTTAATTTTATGTTTTAAAGTTTGTTTTTTTCCAAAAGAAAAAGCACCTAAGTGCTTATTTGTAATAAATTGAGTTTAAGATACTTGTATTATATTGCTCACAAGAAATTGTATTGGCATTTTTTTCTTCTCTAAACTCATACATATATACTTTTTTATTACGAGATGTTAAGTATAAATTAACGGTTCCATTATTTTCATAAGAAATATGATACCAAGTTATACTATTTATTTGTAATTCTTCAGGATCATCTTTAAGGTTGTAGTAACTTTTCATTTGTTTAGCTAAGTTTTTAGCGTCTGAGAAGTCTTTTAAAACATTAAAGCTATAATGACAATTACTGAAATTATCATTTGGGTCTGTTTTGATTCCACCTATTATATTTCCTTGATTAGAATTAGGATTTTTTATTTCATCTGGCATAACAATTTCATAATTATTGTTGATGTTAGCATTGGTATCATATGTTAGATTACCTTTAAACTCTGGATTTTTTCCTAATAAAACTAAAATATTTATATCTTTGAACGGTCCAAATGATAATCCATTTATATTAGCAATAACAAGGCCAATAAGACCAATGATTATACTTAAAAAAACTGTAATAATTGGATTGGACATTTTAGTTTGACCAGATGAAACAACTATATCTCTTAATTGATCATACGAAGCGTTAGGATATCTTCTCTCGGCATTTCTTATTTTATTTTTTGCATGTACTATGTATAATTTATTGAATGTAAAACACAAAATCACGTTAATAGTAAGAGATACATACGGGTTTATAAAGACTATTATAGCTACTCTTAATAACAATATAAATAAACCAAGCATTACCATTCTACGATATAACAAATAGAATTCGCTAAAGATTAAAGCAAATAAATTGAATTTACTTTGAGATATTTTTTCATATTTATATCCAACAAATTCCATTAGTAAATTTCTTCTGTGAAAATCAGTTATGTTTTGATTGTATTGTACAACTCTACTTGGCTGTTTGATTTTTTTAGTATTTTTCTTTCCTTTGTTTTTCTTATTTTCTTCTTCTGGTGCTGGACTCATGTTGTCATTCATTTGATTTATTGGCAGAATATTTATTGAGTTGTTTAATAGTTCACTGTTAGTAGTATTAATACTTTTAAAAGTATTGGCTCCGGACGCCTCTTGTATTATTTCATCAACCACTGATGAGAATGGCTTATTATCTTGACTAACTATTTGTTCATTGTTTTGACTTTTAGGAAAACTAGAAAAAATACTATTTTTATTATTATCCTCTTCCTCGCTAGGTGAAGTAAAATCAAAGCCAAATGAACTCGTATTATTGGATAGTTGAATATTTTGAGATATATTCATATTTGAACTAGGCATATTGAAATTCATTGGTGAAAAATTATTATTTTGATTATTTTTTTGATTAGGCTGACTTTGATTAAGACTTTGTTTTAATTTATTCTGAATATTAGTTTGAGAAATGTTCTGATCATTTGCTTGAGGGATATTTTGACTAAATTGATTTTGAGTATTATTATTTTGATTATTATCAGGTATTACTGGTGGCATATTTGTGAAGAATTTGTTACCTTGATTGTTATTCATACTATCCCTCCTCTTTTTATATTTTAACTATTCTTGTTCTTTATATTCTAACATTGAGACATCTACTTTGTTTATTGTTTCAAATTTCTTGGTAATTTTATCAGATGTAATAGAGACGTTTTCAATGTCTTTATTTACAGTTTGAATACTTCTAGCTAACTTATCCCAACGTTCTTTATAGCGGGCAAATTCTAAACCAAGCTTATTTAATTCTTCATGAATTATTGAAGTGTATTTATCTCTTTCCATATTTTTTATAATCATTTCTACCACTGTTAGAGTTGATATTAAAGTAGTAGGACTTGTAATCCAAACTTTCTTTTTATAAGCATAATCTATTATATCTTGGTGATAAGCATTTATTTCGGCGAATATTGCTTCTGCCGGTAAGAATAAAATTGCTTGATCAGCGGTTTCACCTGGTATTATATATTTACTGCTTATAGCGTCTATATGTTTTTTCATATCTTGTTTGAACATTTTTTCATAATTATCTCTTAATTCTTGTGATAGTTTTTTATCAACCATTAATTGATAGTGTTCTAATGGGAACTTTGAATCGATTGCTATAGTACCAAGAGGTTCTGGAGCAAAGACTACAGAATCAGCTATAACACCAGTTTTTAAAGTATACTGTAAACGAAATATATTATCATTTCTTTCACCAAAGACACTAGTTAAGATATGTTTTAAGTTTACTTCGCCAAAGATACCGCGAGTTTTTTTATCAGTTAAAATACTTTGAAGACTAACAATATCAGTTGATAGTGTTTCAATTTTCTTTTGAGCTTCATCTATTTTTGATAACCTTTCGATGACGTTCATAAAAGTTTTATTAGTCTTTTCGAAATTTTGATCTAGTCTTTCATTTACTCTTTCATTGATGGCAATTAATCTTTTTTCTAGTTGCTCATTTAATGATGTAAAGTCTTTATTTAAATTTCTACTTATATCAGACTTGAAATCACCTAGTTCTTTCATCATACTTACTTCTAGTTTTCCAAGTCTTTCTGTTATATTACTTTCATTGATGTTTTTAAATATTGATATTACACCAATGATTAAGTTAATTACTAATAAAATTATAATTACATATTCCATATTTTCACCTACTCTATATTTGCATTTTTACCTATTAGTTTTGATAGTGCATATGCTATTATTATCATTATTGACATCACTATTATTGATGATATATCAGTCATACTCTCTACGAAACTTTTGCCAATATAGCCCCAGAATGAAACCATAAATATTTTTCCAATAAGTAAGGCTACAATATATTTCTTTTTTGACATTCCAGAAACACCGGCTAGAATATTTATTAGAAAGGCTGGTGTAAATGGTAAAGTTATTATTACTGTTAGGTTTGCTAGAGAAATACTTTGAAATTTATCTATGGCTTTGTCAATTTTATTTCTTACTTTTTTACTTAAATATTTATATATTATGTTATTTGATACATAGTAAAATATTAAGTATGAAATATAACAACCAATGCAAGTTGAAATCCATGATATTAGTATTCCTGGCAGTAATCCAAATGTATGAGTATTTAAAGCGATGAATACACTTAAGGGTAAGGCTGGTATAAATGATTCGATCATTATTAGTAGCATGCCAAATAAGATACCACCATTTGAAATAACTTCTGTACTGTATTCAACTATTGTATTTATTAGGTTCAAGTTATCCACCTTCCTATTTTATTATAATACAAAAATAGAAATGTCTCAAGAAAATAGTAATTAGTTAATATTAGTTAACAATTATAATAGACAGATATTTGTTTAAAAATGAAAAGATATTAGAAACGACTAATATCTTTTACTGTTTAGGCGATAACTATTGTATCCTCCATTGATACTTATTGTTTTATATCCTAGTGAATTTAGTTTTTTTGAAATACTTTTACTTGTGTACCCTGCTTGGCAATATAAGTAATAGGTATCATTTTTGTTTAAATACTTTGATGGACTCAGCAGTAAGTAGTCATAAGGAACATTTATTGAGTTATTTATGTGACTTAAATCATATATATATTTACTTCTAATATCAATTATATTTAAAGTACTACTAGAATTATTTACAATAGTTAGAAAATCATTCATATCAATTGTCATCTTTTCACCTCTATTGTATTAGATGAAAAAAAAGAATCTGCAGTAATTACAGATTCCTACTTATTATTTAATTATATATGGATTTTTTTCTGTTCCATTTCCAGAACTAACCATGATTCTACTACTTAGTTTAATTACTGGTCTAACTTTGTTGTACGCATTACATTTTACTTCACTAACACTTCCTTGTTCATCTACAATGAAGGCTGTTGAAGTACTATTCGCAACTGCTGTTGCAGTCCACCAGCGATAATCAACAGTTAGGTAATTGTAGTTTTGGCAAGATGGACTTTGTGGACTAGTACAATTTGGATCAATACTAGCATTAATATAGTCTGACACTGTTAATAAACCTAGCTTTTGTCCAGCTACTGTGCTTTTACATTCTAGTTCGTTTGTATTATTGGTACTATCAAGAGTTCTTTTTCCGGTACAAACTTCATAACTAGATAATTTTGTCTTATCAGCGTCACTTAAAAATACTAAGTCTTCCTTTGTTTCTTCATACAAGTCTCCAAGATATTCTTTTATTCTACTTGTTGAATAATTATTAATACCAATATTATATTTTGCTTCACTATTATATCTATCATCCCAAGCAGCTGAATAGCCAACGTACTTTTCTTTAATTAGGTAAGTATTGTTACTACTGTCGATTTTAACTATACGCCAAAGGTCTTCATTTATTTGAACATAATTGTTAACTGTTTCTCCACGGAAAACTAGACTATTATTCATATTATATAAACCATAACCAGAAGTAACTACTTTAGAATCTTCTTTAACTGCTGTTGCTATTGCTTTATCACTATAAGCATCACCACAGTTTAAAGATGGTGTATATACATATTCTTCATCAGCTTTTGAAACGCTTACTTTTCCAGTACAAGTAACACCTTTTTTTGTATACTCACTTAAGTCTTTCATTTTTCCAGCTTGTGCTAGAGTTGATGCTTCTATTTCAACTATTTGATTCTCCTTTTTGGGAAGACTTTCTGGATTGTCAGCAAAATATGATTTAGCAGCATTAGTCATAATCGTTTCGATTTTTTCATAAGAATAACTTCCTTTGGTGAATGCGGAAGCAATACTTAAAACTATGAATAAGAGAATCATTCCACCAACAACTATTAAAGCTAACTTTATAATGAATTTTTTGAAATCATCCTGTCCCTTATTTTTGGAACTTTTACTTTCTTCTTCATCATCGTCTTCTTCTTCATCTGTTTCTTCTATTTCTTCTTCTAATTCGTCAGCTTCTATTTTGTTTACTTTTCCATTTTTTTTATTTTGATTAAAATTAAGATTCATATTTTTTAATTCCTTTCATTATATTAGTTATCAAAAAAGTCATCAAAGAAATCATCATCATTATCATCATCTTGTAATTCTAAATTATTGTTAGGTACTGTCATTGTTGTTGGCTCTTTAACAACACTATTTTCCATTTTATTCATAGTTGGCTCTACTACTTGACTCTTTTGTTCAACTGCTGCTGGCTTACTTACTTCTTGTTTTTCTTTATTTTTTTTCTCTTCTTCTTCTAGTTCAGCAATTTTAGCATCTATTTTCTTAACTAACTCATCAACATCAAAATTGAAGTTATCATCAACCGGCTTTGTTTCCTTTTTAGGAGCTGGTTTTGGAATAGATGTTTCCATATCTTTAAACATAGGCATAGAAGTTATATCAGGTCTTTCTGATGAAACTTTTCTCTCTGGCTGTTTAGCAGTAATTGGACTTGGTGCAGGGCCAAAAGGACTTTTTCTTGGTGCAAAGTCAAAACTATCTGCTTTACTTTTTTCACTATTATCTGGTTTTGAATCCATTTCTGCAGCATTCATCATATCTAATAATTTCTTTTTCTTTTGATTTTTTACGAATTCTTTTATATCAAAAGTATGAACTTCTCTTTTAGCTCTTGTTGGATACTTTGCTAAAGGATATTTTTTGCCCCAGTCTATTTTAAAGTTTGGAGTTAATTTAGTTTTAAATGGTTGTTTACGTAGACGAAGAATTATAACTTCAAACATTTTCATTCTTTGTAAATCTGACACTGTTACTAAAGGTGTTGAAGCGGTTTTTTCATCTTTTTTAGATTTTACTTCACCACACATTTTAGATATTTCTTCAAGTGCTTTTAATTCTGTTGTTATTAAGTAAGCTATGTTTCCACAGTTACCACGAATTGTTTCAGCATCTTCTTTTCCATATACAGAATCTAATTGTGCAAAGTTTTGAATAATCATTGTGAATCTTATTCTTCTTGAACGAGCAGCTGTAATCATTGTTGTTACATCTTTTAATGGCGGCATGTTAGCAAACTCATCTAATATGAAGTTTGTTCTTACAGGTAATTTTCCACCATGCTTTTGAGCTGTTGCTATTAAAGTTTCATATATTTGTTTTAATAATATAGTAACTAATGAATGGTAAGTTTTCTTTTCATCTTGAATAACGATAAATACAGCGGTAGGCTTTTCACCTATACTTTCCAAGTCAACACTACTATATGATAGCATTTCACTTAAGTTATCACGCGAAGCAAACAATTTTACTTTTTGTTTAAATACAGATAAAATACTACCTTTAGTTTCAGTTGGTGCCATTATAGTACTTGATGCATTAATGGCAGCTGCACTAGAAGGATCTTTAGCGTTAAAGTATTCTTTAATATAAGTAGATCCACCAAATTTTTCTTCGCCAACGGTTGTTGCTAAAGAGATACTGTTAATATTAATTTCATCTTCTTTGGCATCTTCAAATAACCCTAAGGCAATTCCTGAGAAATAATCAGCTGATGTTTTTTCCCAGAATGGATCAGCATTTTTGTTACTATCATCATATAGAATGTTTAAGGCTAAGTCGTCTAGTAACTCGATAGCTTTGTCGTGATTACCAGACTTCCACATTTTATATGGTAAGGTCATTGGGTTCCAAGCGCTACCCATTTGAGGGTCACGGAAGTTAAGCAATACAATTTGATAACCTAAATCTCTAAGCATCATGCTATTTTTTTCGTATATTTCACCTTTTGGATCGGTAATGATCATTGACTCGCGGGCCTTGGCTAAACTGTGTACTTGTGGATGAACAAATCCTTCAGTTTTACCAGAACCAGTGGCACCGATAATTAATGAATGATATTCACCATTATCTACCCACATTTCATTTTCTTTTACAATTAAAGGAATTCCGGCAGCTTTAGCTCTTTTTTGTTTTACTTCAACACACTCTAATTCTTCTTTAATTTCTTTATCTTTTGCCCAACGAGAATAACCTTTATCTTTCTTTTCTGTTGTTAGACCTATACCTTTTTCCCTTTCAAAAAAGTATGAACTAACACTTACAAACAAAGCAAAAAGTGCCAGTAAGAAAAAAGTTAAAGTTGTAACTATATATTTAGGACCAAAGGCTGGTAAAGGATTGAATCCTGATAATGTTCCTTCTGCAGCAAATGTTGCTAGATTGACTATTACAATTGCTACTATATATAGTAAAAATAAAGAGAAAACTCCAAATATTAATAAATCATGGGAATCTGCTCGAAACTTAAATTTCATGTTACTACTTCCTTTCTGCCTATATTATAACATCAACTATTTAAAACGTCATTAAATATTTTATTGATTACTAACTATAATACTAAATTTATCATTATTGAATTTATATAGCATATCGATTGTTCCTTCTGTACTATACTTACTACATGATAATACTATTTCATATTTATTATCATCATTAACATCAATTATAGAATTTATATACGGTTTGCAACCATTAAAATTTCTGTTTTTTTCGACTGATTTATAAATTGGATATATTATATCATTTTTTTCCATAAATACTACACTAAATATATAATCTGGGTTAGTTTCCATAGGAAATACATTGCCTACTACATATATTTTCTCATCCACTCCATCATTATCTATATCAACACTAACTTGAGCGTTACTTGTTAGTTCCTGATTTGTAGATATATTATTTTCTGATAATACTTTATTTACTTTTGTATAGTCTGATATTTTTTCTTGATTAAAGTTTTTTATTTTCATTTCATAATTAGCTGAGTATGCTATTAAACTTCCAGAATAAGAAACTGGTTTTCTTTTATTATCAAATAGATACCATTTATTGTCAAAAACTAAATTATACTTTCCTAGCTTTTCATTATCTACAAAAACGGTAAACTCTTTCCAGTTTAACTCTTCTTTTTCTTCACTATTGGTGATGTTATACCATTTTTTTTCATCTAGTTGCCAGATTGTATTATCACCTATTATTAATGTTGTTTTTAGTCTTGAATTTTTCAATTCATCTCTTCCATATAACAAAAAGAAGACTGTAAAATAAACTGCTATTATGATTAAAATTACAATATATCTCTTTTTCATTAATAATCTCCTATCCAAGTGTATAGTAGTTAAATTGACTAGTATTTCTCCAGTCATATTGTTCCCATAGATAGACTGAAGGACTACCTGGGTCCATCATTACAATATTACCATCAGATATACCATCTATTGCTACCCAGTGTTGACCTGTACTACCTTTTACTTCGGCTACTACGTAATTATTTTTATCGCTAAGTAATTCTTTTAATTTATTTAATTTTTCTTCTTTTGATAAGCCGCTTACTGAGACAAATCCTTGGTATTTAAATGATGGTACTATTTTTGTTACTGTTGACCAGATTAGTGAACCATCACTTGTGAATCCACCATTGCTATTTAGAGTTTGGACAAATGTACCAGGATTAAAGTCTCCTGTAATAGTAGTTGGCTGACCTGATTTTGCTACTAACATAGATATTGATGTTACTAAACATCCAATGTTTTTAATTGTTTTTCCTGAAGAGCCAATAGGAACACTTACCCAGGCACCTTCATATTGTTTCCAGTTTGCATATGGTCCAGATGATAATATAGAACATGTTGTACTACCATTAATATTACAACTGTTTTCCTCTACTTTGTTGGCAACAGCATAGTGCGACATTAACATTTGTTTATAGTCAAGGCCTGCTGCCGCTTGAGACATCCATTTATTTTGAACTCCAGAATCATAGCTAGAATTTATTAAGTAACCATTGGCATCTACTAATACTTGACCCATTACTGAACTTACGGCAGCTCGTAGGTCTGAGTCTTCTGCTAATACATCTTTTATAGGATATGACTTAGTATTAACTCCAGAATATATAGTTGCTCCTGTTTTATCAGCTACGGCTGGTGGAACAGTTGATGAACAACCCTTATCTGGATCACAATAAACTTGATCTTCTGTACAGTTTCTAATTTGTAAAATGGTTTGCCCATTTTCTTCTATTAATTTTATACCATATGCTTCGTGCATGCTTTTTGGTCTAACTAAAGAGTAAGTTCTAGCAGCAATAGCTTGAGCTTTATAGGTTTCAGGATTATTTCCTGGGCCAGTTTCAGCATAAACAACTCCAGTAACATACTTCTCAAAATCAACTAGTTCTTCACCTGGAATTGGTTGCCCTCTTCCTAAATCATAGCAAGCCATTAATCTTACCTTAATATTAGAGGCATCCATTTCCTTTGTAAATGTACCTGAACCAGTATTAAATCCATTAATTTTATATGTACAAGTTCCTTGAGCGGCACAAGTTGAACTATTGTTGTACTTATTAACTAGATTTTCATAATTTTTGGCATAACTTATTACCTCATTGGCTAGTTTTTTTCTTTTACCTTCACTGTATTCTGGAAAATAATCGGGAAGTATATCATTTACAAGATTATCTTTAAATACATCTTCACTATAGGTATTACCTTCAAACATGCTTTCAGCAATTTCTCTTATTTTACTTTTTGACATATTTTCATATTTTACAGAATTGTCATAATAATTAACTATGTGATATACAGCAACAACTCTAACTGCTTTTACAGTTTTTCCCTCTGCTTGCATTTCTAACTTTACGTCATTTATTCGTTCATAGAACTCTTGTGCTTCTTTACTTGAAACTTTGTAATCACTTCCATCAGTTTGTTCTCCAGCAGCATTACTAGCACCAAGGGCATCGTCAATATCGCTTGCTACAGCACTATTAAACATTGTAATAAGTAAAAGAACGAAAAAGAAGAAGACGCAAACTGGCATTAGGAAGGTCATAACCTTTCTTAAAAACACTTTACCTTTAGCGGAAATTTCCCCTTCTTGTTCTTCATCGTCCATTTTTTCTTTTCGTGATTTCTTTTCATCTAATAGTCTGTCTTTTTGAGTACTTGTATCAGAATTTTCTTGTTGCTGATTATTAGTACTAAAATCATGATTGGCTACTCTAGCAGCTTGGCCTAATTTATCACCTAATCCTGATTCATTTGCTTTATTAAGCATGTCTTGCATTGATTTACCGGCTGGCATTTTATTAGTTGCTTTAGTTAGTCCTTTTCCTAAGGCCTCACTACTTTTGCCACCGGTTAATTTATCCGCAGCTTTGACAGCCTTGCCGGCTGCCGTTGCATAAGGATTTTTGCTGGCAATAGCTATGTCAGCTGCATTTTTTACATTTTGAGCATTATTTTCATTTGCACGATCTTTTTCGCTAATATAATTTCCATTTCTATTTGCTCTATAAGATGACATGCTATCACCGCCTAACTACTTTATTATAGTCCTCCTCCGGTTCCGAAAGAGTCTAATTCTTCTTTTGTTACTGTAACGTTTATTCTCATACGTCTATTTCCACAAACGAATAATGCTTCTCCTTGAGAATAACGTTTTATACTTTCTTTTTCACTTTCATTTAAATCTATTAATAATGATAAGTCTTCAACTGCTTGTTTTCTTAGACCCATGACTAAATAATATGACGCATTATCAAATATTGCTTTTCCTTGAGTAATAACTGCAGGATCTGAAAAGTCACTTGGTTGTTGAGTAATAATTATTGTTCCTGTGTTGTACTTACGTGCACGACGTTGTACTTGAGCAAGGAAGTCTGCTCCTAGTGTATTTTTATCACCTAGTAATACGTGTGCTTCATCTACCATTAAAACAGTATCAACATTATAGTCTAAGCATAAGCCCCAGGCATATTTTAAAACGTTGAAGAATAATGCATTTTTAACTGTTGTATCACTATTCATTAATTCTTTAATATTAAATACCATGAAGTCACTATCTTTACTTATTGTTGTATGACCATCAAAATAGAATTTTAATTCTTTGGTAATTGGTCTTATTTTTAATTCCAAGCTTTCCATTATTTCACGTTCTTGTGTTTGCTCAGTCATTGACATTAAACGCCCCTTTACTGTTGCATATACATCACTGAATGTTGGATAGTCAGCGCTAGTATAATGAGAAAAATCAGTATTAAAATCAATTCCAAAACGTTTATATGTGTCTTGAACTACTTCACTAAACATAGTTAGAACGTCTTCTTTAATGGATGGATCATAGTACTTCATAAATGCTTTTAAAAATTGAAGAGTTCTTGTTAAAACAGTGTAGCCTAGTCCTTGTTTAATTTCTTCTTCATCGGCATCTATTACTACTTCCAAAGGATTTATTAAACCAAACTCTCCACCTTTTCCAATATCTACTGTATCTCCACCAAAGGCTTGAGTAATATCTCTAAATTCATCTTCTGGATCAATAATAACAATTTGACAACCATTACGAATATGACTTCTTAATAGTAATTTGGCTGCAGTTGATTTACCAGATCCAGATGTACCAAGCATTATCATATTGGCATTATTTCTATTATTTTCTTTTCTAATTTTATATAAAAATTGATTGAATAAAATAACTCCTCCAGAAAAATCCACTCCTAATAATGTAGATAAACCTGGGTCTTTTATACTATCAAAAATGAATGGATACATAGCTGCTATAGTTACAGATGGTATTGGTGTACCGATTCTTTGTTCTACGTCTTGAGATGGGAAAATTGGTAAAATTGATTTTAAAACTTTTTCTTGTTCAAAGCGTAGTGAAATGGCACGTAATTCCATTGCATCTAAGTAGTTTTTTACATTTACTTTCTTTAGTTCTAGTCCTTCTTTTGTAGGTGAAGTAATCATAATATGCATTTGAAAATCAAAGATGCGAG
This sequence comes from bacterium, assembly GCA_963656615.1. Taxonomy (GTDB): domain Bacteria; phylum Bacillota_I; class Bacilli_A; order RF39; family UBA660; genus CAG-877. The sequence continues at coordinate 12,438 of CAVKJF010000005.1, forward strand.
CTTGACTAGCAGCAAGCATTGATACAAAGTAATCTAGACTTTCAGCATCTTGACGATATCTTTCTCGTACCGTTAAATCACGCTCGTTTTTATACTTTTCTCTTAGGTCTGCAACTTGTTTATTTAACATTTTAGCCATTTGTTGAAATGGAACTGGTATATGTTTAACAACAACTTTAATTCCAGGCATATTTGTTAAAGATGATAAATAGCCTGGTTGAATATATTTGGGATATGATATTACAGTTAGTATGGTTGCATAGTTATCACTTATAGTAAAATCACTAGGATTAAAGTGTAATCCTTTTGGTGCCAATTGACTTTTTATACCAATACTCATTATGACATCACCGTCCCAAACTCTGTATTTTCTCCACCATTTAAGAAGTTTTCTAGTATGATTCTTAAGTCTGCATTGTTAACTTGTGAAGCATTTAAACCACAACTTGCAAGTCCATTAATCATAGAACGAACACGTTTTTGTAGTAAATCAACGTTTTTATCTTTAAATAAGAAATAATACTCGGTATCAACAATATTGTTATTTATAAAAGTGTTACCCTTGTTGATATCTTGAAGAATTAATTTTCTAATAGCTGGATTTTGAGCTTCATTGTATAAAAGTTGAAGCTGAGCCATGTAAACGGAAATGTCTACAGGACGATCTGCAACTACTAACCAGAATTCAAAATCAATTGTATTATAAAAATTCTTTAAACTTATTAAAACGTTGTCTTGAGCTTGTGGATCAAGAATAAATATATTTCTTGGAGCAATTTTTACACCAGTTACCTTTTGATTATTTGATGTAATAATAAATCCATTTTGAATTCCTTTTATTGGTAACCAGTCCTCAGTATAACCTGACGTTACTTTTTTAGCCATTCTTTATAGCACCAACCTTTCCATCTATAAGTTTGCCTTGAGGTTATATAATCATATAACTCAATAATGACATTTAAAACATTGTGATAATATGGTATTGGCATAACCAATAGGCCACAGATAATTCCTGGTGACAATGCAAGTATTGTCCCTAATGTTGTTGTTATAGGGATAAAAGCAAGTATTGCTACTGTTGTTATGACACCAGAAATTAAAATTATTAAATCACTTTTTCTAAACATACCCAATATTAATTGTCCATTTTTTGTATTAGCCGGTATTAAATAATTCACTTATATCACACTCCTAATTATTCGTTTATTCTTAAGGTCCTGGAGGAGGACCACCAGGACCACCTGGACCACCAAAGCCACCTGGTGGAGGACCCATATCATATGGACGATCAGGTGCAACATCTGGACTTGGTGTTGATGTATCAGTATTGGATTGACCTGCTTGTCCGGCACTATATCCAGTTCCACCAAAGTTATCCATTCCTAAGCCATTGCTTGCTTGCATTGCGGCATTTCTTGCATTGATTCTATCATTTTTGCTTAAGCTTTGGTCATTCATTCTGCTGAATGCTGTATTATATGCAGTTTCATCAATTGGAGGTCCTGACGGTGGTGTCCCGTGTTGACCTGCTGGAGTTGATTCTGGGTAAGCGTCTGTTCTTGTATGGAATTCAGAACCGCCTCTTACAGTAGTACCACGACCTGTTGCTCTTTCATGAGTTGTCCAATTTGCTGAATACCTATTTTGATTATTTTCTAATCCTCTTGAAATTTTTTGAGCTTTTGCTACATCGGCTCCCGTTTCAAATCCTAAGATACTGTGTTTTTTTCCTTGCCACCAATGATCTGGCCTTTTTAATGCTTTAGCATTTGTTATTTTACCGTTTGCATCTCTAATTATTCCTTCATCCTGATCATCTATATCCAAGCCTCTTTTGTAGAATTCATTTTGCATGTTCTGGTTAGCCTTATCAAGAATCTTTTTAACTTGATTATCTCTATATGTTCTTAATAGACCAGGTCCCGGATCTTTTCCACCATTTTGAATGGTTCTTGAGGCTTCTCTCATGCTATCAAGAACGGCATTTCTATCTCCACCACCACGTAGTGAACCAATTCCTGCTGCAGCAATTGTTGCTCCTATTCCTCCGGCACCGCCTTTCATTCCAAGAGAATGTTCAATAAACCTTGGTGCTTGTCTAGCAAAGATAAATATACCGATGACAATAAATACAAATGAAAGTATTCCAACCATTCCAGTTCCCGTATTGATAACTATACCATTTACTATCATGTCATTTATTAAATATATAACAAAATACATAATTGCTAGTCGTATGAATAGTTCTAAATAAGTCATAGTTAATGTTCTTACCCAACTATTGAATGCATCTTCTCCTTTTCCTTCTTTTGCAGAAATACTCATATGACTAATTATTGGTATTGGTGCCATTAAACGTAGTATTGCTAGTTTTAGAGCCCTTATTGCTACATCTATTGTGTACAAAATTAAAATAACTGAGATAATTAAAGCTACAATTCCAGCTAATGGACTGTAAGAATATCTATAGTATGATTCTTTTCCAAATAATACACTGCTAAGTTTTTCACCTATTTCTTGAAACCAACTACTGTTGCTGTCTATTTCGCAAGTATCATTAACTGCTGATAATAGTTCTGCTGGCGTTGCAGTATTATAAAATTGTTCTTGTTCATCTGTAAAATCACAGAAACGATAATCTTTATTTACTTCTGGGTCTTGACCAGTTTCTACATCGTATCCATCATCAGGTTCTGGTACTACATTTATTCTAAAGAAACCACGAAGTATTTGACCAGCAAACTTGTTGGCTGATTCAGATAAGGTTTGTCCCTGCTCGTCAGCATCAGTTACACCATCTGTTGTTCCTAATACCAATTTACCGATGGTATTATTTGATAAAATTCTTTCTTGCAAGGAATATAATGCACCAAAGAGTAGACCATTGTTATTAACTTGTTTTTCCCATTTGTTCTGAGGATTAGGAATATTTATTGGAGTAATTAAGGCAAGAATAACTAATGATGTAATGATTCTTGAAATTACTTTTCCTGCTCCGGCTTTCTTGTCTGTTACTCTTGCTGGGTCCATTATCCCTTCTAGAATAGTGACTGCTAATTTAAAAAGCATAAAAACGCCAATTACTAATTGACATCTATAATAAAAGTCTCTGATTAGAGCGTTTGAAAACAATTCTGCTGTTGAAACATTAAAGAATACTTGATAAACTCCTTGTAATAGCCAAAAAAAGATAGTATCAAAAAATGTAAAAACAGTTCTTATAGCATCTGATATAATGCCTGGACTCATAAAATCTGTCATTCTACAATCCTCCCTTGCCAGTTAAAGATACATATATCGCTTGAAGTTATTCCGAATATATCTAGGATAACTTCGATTAGTGTTGGCAAAACAAACAACAATGCAGCTAGAATTAATCTTGTGATTAAGTTACTTTGAGCTTTCTTTAAACTTTCATCATCTGATGTTAGAATTGCTTTAGCAAAATCTAAACTACTTAATACTAATACCATTAATGGTCCTAACAATCTTAAATAATTTAATATTTTTACTATAAACCAAGCTACAGAGTCTTCATTATTAGGATCACCAAGTAATCCTTCACATTCAAGTTCTTGGTCATATTGAACATCATTATTATCGTCTGATTTATCCGTTTTATTTTTATCTTTATCAGTCTTTGTAGTCTTATCAGTATTATCGGCTATTAAAAAATAATCATTAATTGTAGCCATTTTCTGATTATGATTAGCCTGATAACTAATACTTTTTGCTGAAACATTAAAAGAACTAAAGCTTATTAGTCCAATAAATATAAGGAAAAGAATATTAATTCTTTTTTTCATAAGATCACTCCATATACATTATAACATAATAAGTATACCAAAAGAAAAAAAAAATAGCAATTTATTTGCTATTTATTTGCTATATATACACTATTCCAGCAAGTTGCCCAACTTTCTGTAGAACCATCATCAACACCAATACTAACAATTCCCATAATTAATGAAACTAATTGTGGTACTAAGAATACTACTATTGCATAGATTACTCTTTTGATTAATCTTGATTGAGCTCCTTTAACCTCTTTTTCGTCACTTGCGATAACTGCTTTACCTAAATCAAATACTCCAAATAATATTAAAGCAATTGGAATTAAAATACATATATATTTCAAAATACCTTTTTTGACAATTTTAATTATAGGTCCTAAACCTTCACATGCTCCTCCATTTGGCATAATACCTCTCCTTTACTACAAATATAATATCTTATATACATTTATTTGTCAATTCTTATTTTCTAAATAAGCCAAATACTCTTCCTGAATTAGCATCATTATTTGTAGTTTGACTTATTAATCCTGTTCTAACCAAGAAGTCATTAATAGCACCATTTCTTTGTCTTTCATCTAACGGTGGCATATTATAAGCAACTCGTATATTTGATTCCATTTCAAAATCAGATATATCTTTACTTGATAATAGACTCTTATTTAGAATTACCTTTTTATTTCTTACTCTATTGAAAGCGCTAGGCTCTCTTCTTATTAATTTATTTAATTTAATAATACTAGGTTCAATTAAATAGAATACTTCATGACATACTTCATCATGTGGGTATGCATTTAAATCTATTAATATAACTGGAGCCTGACTGTTACTAGCAATTAGATTTTTTAATTCATCTTTGCTTACGGAAAGCATGTTTTTTTGATTAAAAAACATGAAATCACGTTTATCTACTTCAATTGCTAGAACTGGTGTATTTAGTGCGGCTTCCAACTCTTTTTTTAGCATATAGATTAGTGTTGTAGAACCGGCATTATCTGTTATACTTCTAAATCCTATTATTACTGAACTTTTATTTTCTACAGTAGTAGGCGCTGATGCAGCTACCTGTAAAGATTGTCCAGCCATTTGTTGAATATGTTCAACATCTTTATAGGTATTGGATTTTTGAAGTAAATACTTTATACCATCTATATTAGTGGTAAAATTGTATAAACCATATGTTATGATCCTAGCTAAAAAAGTAGCTGTACATAACTTAGAATTTTCCGGTATATATAACACTACTTTTTCAGGATCTAATTGTTGTGCTAAAATTTGATAATTATCGGGATTATCATACCCTTTAATAGCAGTTACATCAAGAATCATTTTATTAAAGAAAAAGTTCTTAAACATTTCTACTATTTCTCTTGCTTCATAACTACCAGTAACTGTTTTAATAATGTCAATATCTAATGTTGATAGTGATTGTTGCTGTTCATTTGCTATTATAACGTTCATCTATATCATCACCCAATTCAAATTAATTACTTGACGGTACAAATGCTTTTGTTGTACCCGATACCTGAAATAGTTTTAAATTCGGCATAATTTTATTTATTATTGGAATATCTATAACTATAGCTGTTGTTACTTCATAGTAAACTTTTCTCTTTAAGTCAACATTTCCTGTATCGGTTTCTGCTTCCATTCTTTTTATACAGTATGAATCATTGCATTCGTATCCTTCAATATCTAAGCTACCAGCATTATATCCAACAGATTTCATGTAATCTTTAATAACTTGATTACATTTATTACTTGGGTTACCTGGTTCACAGGCACCTTCATATTGTTCTATTGTAGTGATTATTTTGTTTTTTACACGAAATGCCTTTGTATAATTGACATTGAATGCTAAATATCCTGATACTAATACCAAGAAAACGACAATAATTACCATGTTCATAAGTCCACCAAATGCATCACGCATAACTAATCACCTCTTTTTATTTATTTTCCTAATACAATCATACCACCAGAAACGTTAGCCCATTGACTGTTTATACTTGTTTGAATATTTGGCCACATTAACCAGAAGAAACCAATAACGGCTGCTATAGCAATTAAAGTAATTACTGTTAAGTTTAATTCTCCAGTTGCTGCTTTCATCTACGCATCGCTCCTTTCTATTATTACAATTTTATTATAACAAAATGTATTGTTTTTATCAATATTTTTTCTACATATTGAACATCATCATCATAGAGATTAAGATTATTAACATAACACCAATACCAGTTACAACTAACATAACCATGGTTTGGCTTTCCATATGTCCAAGACGTTCTTTATACTTTGTTTCACGAGCTTTATTTTGAAGATTCGATACGGTTCTTGAAAACATCATTAGTCTTTCTTGTTTCTTTTCTTGTGAACCTAAACCTAATCTATATAACAAACGCATCATACGCATAGAATCACGTACAGGATAAGTATTAGCAAAATCCATATATGGATCAATACTGGCATCACCTGAATTTATTTTATTAATTAATTCTCTTAATCCTGGTTTGAATATTTCAGGGGCATCATCTATAGATTTACCTAATGCTACTGGTACTGTATAGTGTTGAATTAAGATTTCCAAACTCTTTAAGTAATATGGTAACATTATATCTATTTCGTGTAGATGAGCTTTATAAAAACTTTTAAGTTGCATGTATGGTACTTTAAACATAACTACTCCAACTACAACAGATAAAACTAAGTTTAAAAAGAATTGTGAATTAAATAGAGAACCTGATGAGCCACCTGTTGCTGTTATTGCTAGTATTACTAGGAAAGCAACAATAGCGTAAGTACATCTTTTCATATATAATTGATCTACATCTACTTCTTCTCCATATTTAGCAAAAACTAAGAATGTATAGTCTTCTTCTCTAAATGCTTGTAAATATTTTTCATTGTCAATCATAAATTTCTTTTTATCAATGGTACCATTGTAAATAAAAATTCCTATTATGATTGCTCCTACTATTAACGCTTCCATTACTCAGCACCTACATTCTCATTATAGTATTTTTCTCCTTTTAATAGGAAAATAGTATTTATAATTAATACTCCATGTAATAATACTTTTATATACCATCTTTCTAAAAGTATTATATATGTTTCTCTACCTAATAGATATTGTACTAACATGACCATTAAGTATAGCATGATTCCAAATTGAAGAAATGATTTGTGGAAAGCGGCTCTTTCAATTCTATCACGGTAAACACTTTCTACTAACATATCGATATCTAGTTGCATATTGTCTAGTGAATCTGCTGAGTTTCTAGCACCTTCTTTAGTAATTTGTAAGAATAATTGGTGCATATTTTTTACTATGTAATATGGATAAGTACGGCTCATATGAGCAAGTGACTCATCAATACTACCATTTTTATAAGCTAATTCAATCATATAATCGACATCACTTTTAACTGGATCTTCTAGAATTCCAGAATTTCTAACACCTTCAAGTGATTTAACAAAACTTTGAGTTGTTGCGAATTCCATAATTACATTGGATGTATATACTTGGATTTGTTCGAAAATAAATTCACTATATACTCTTTTACATCTTAAATATGATAAATATGGTACAAAAGATATTACTATAGCAACATATATTATACAAATAACCAAATTATAGAAGTACAAGTATGTTACTACAGCTGTAAATACAGACATGGCAACAACTTGAATTGTATATTGTTTTGCTGTGTATTCTTGACCTAATTCTTTTGTCTTTTCTCTTACTACTTTAAACGAATATGGAGCAAATCTATCATACATTTGCTGCACTTGGACAGTAATAAATTTCCCAATATTCTGGCCTTGATAATTACGATAAGCCAGTACGCCTAAAGCAATAACTAAAATTATTAATAATTCTTCAATGTACATATTTATTACTCCCCTTTTTATTTATTACTTATTATTGATTGTTATTTGGAACATTTGGTATTGTTTCTTTGGCTGTAGAAAGGCTTTGTAAAACTGTGTCTCCTTGGGCATTAGCAACTGGTGTTGTTGGTATTACAGGTTGTGGAGTTGGTATAACAACTTCTTGTTGTGCTTGTGGTATTGCCGGTTGGACTTGTGCAGCTACTTGAACAGTTGGTATTGTTATGGGTTGTGTTTGTACTTGTTGCTGTACAGCTGGTACTGCTTGTTGTTCCGCTACTTGTGGCTGAGCTGTTTCTTGCATTGCTGTCTGTACCTCTGGAACTATTGGTTGCAAAGGTACTTGATTGACTGACTCTGCTTGTGGAATAACTGTTACAGGTTGCGCTTGGGCAACAGTTTGTTGTACGGGTTGTGCTGGTAGTACTTGTTGTGTTTGTGATGTTTCATTTGGTACTACAGTTTCTTGCTTAGGCTCAGTTGGTTTTACAGTTTCTTCAGCTGCAGGTGATTTTTCTTCTTGTTTTTCATTTTCAAAAGGCACATCATCAGCCATGCGACTAGTTATTTCATTTATATCAATATTTTGATTCTCAAGGTATTCAATTAAGTGTTTACTTGGCTTTCTTAATATTGGATCTTTTCCAAATAGTTTTTGATAAATTATTCTACTTTGTGGTTGATTATTTTCATCAACATAGAATTCTGTTACTTCATCTACTTCACGATGAAATTTACCTTTTTCTTTACTGTAATATGCTCTTATATGAACACCTAATTGAATATATCTATAAATTGTTGATAGGAACTGATTAACATCTAGGTCAGTTTCCATCAAACTATATAAACGATATGGAATAGCTGATGCTTTATCGGCATGAATTGTAGACAAAATATTGTGACCTGATGATATAGAGTTACGTACAGCAGTAACGGCTTCAGCACTACGTACTTCTGATAGTAGAATCCATTTTGGATTCTGACGCATACAAGTAACTAATACATCTGTGTAACTAGCAACGTTATTTGTTTTCATTGCTACTATATCACGTTGTGGGAATATTTTATCTAAGTGCAATTCCAATGTATCTTCAATAGTAATAATTTTTTCATTTGTTTTAGTATGACTGGCAAGGTATTTTACAAACTCTGTTTTACCTGAACCAGTTTCACCAGATACGATTATATTACAATGTCCTTCTACACATTTAATTAAAATATCATGAATATCTTGTGTGAAATAATCGTCTTTTAGAAGTTTTTCTTTTTCTAGACGTATTTTAGCTGGTGTTTTACGTATAACCATAGCAATACCATTTGTTGCTATTGAAGGGTGTACAAAGTTAAGACGTAATTCACTTGATTCAGCATCTAGAAATGGTTTAGCATTGTTGAATGTTGTTCCCATGACGTTGGAACATTGGAATGCTAACTTTTCTACGAACTCTGGTGTTGCTCCGTTAACTTCTACTCGAATAGAGCCTTGTGTTAGAGAACGAATCCATATCTGACCATTATTATCATAGGATATATCAGTAATGTCATCATCATCTAATAGGGATTTTAAAGGCCCAAAATCAAGTTTATCAAAAATATTTTCGTTCATCTAACCAACCTCTTTCTTTTTCTTTATTCTTAACTTTCAGTCCATACTGTAACTCTATTAATCCAATTCTTTAAGTCTTCACTTGATATTGTAATATCTCCTGGCTTATCTGATAAGCTTTCATTTGTTGGAACTGGAATTAGAGTTGTATCATAATTTCTTAAATATTCTGCTTTTTTCAATAATATGTACATATCTTCAGGTACAGCAAATATAATCATTGCTGGTGTTCTTTGCTCATCTAGGTTAGCAAATACTGCTTGTCCTGAAGCATCTTTTACTGCTAGAACTTTAACGTTTTCAACAAGTTTTCCTAGCATGATCTTATCTGCATCTGCTGTTACTTCATTACCTGTTAATTTATTTACAGCTTTTAGGTAAATATCAATATAGTTTTCTGGATATATTGAGTTACCATATGTTGATTGTGTATTAACTGACATATTGTATAATACATATCCTTTTGGATATTTTAAAATTATACTTGCAGGTAATTGTGCTTCTTCTACTACTGCAGTTGAGTAGAATAAGCTACCTTCTGGGATAATACTATCAGGGCGTGCATACTTATCAATTATTTGTGATTGTTGAGTAAGCACGTTTCCTTTTAGCATTGATGGTGGAACTTGAATTGTTCCAACCTTATCTTGTGTTATTTGTGTTCCACCTTTGATAGTTTCTTTGGCATAAGGAACAGTTATTGGATTAACAGCACTTTTAACACGCATGTTATAACCAACGTATAATACTAAAACTGCAAGTACTACACCGATTACAGTTACAGTATTTTTGTTTTGCAAAAATTTCTTTAGTCCGTTTGTGGCATTCCCCATTTTATTTCCTCTCCTTCTTTATATTAATAACCCGCATGAGGGTCAGTTGTTGTTATAGGCTGACCTAACTCATTTTCAGGATCTAAATAAGCATTCTTAAGATATATATCATTTGTTATAGTTGATTCAACAATTCCATCAAAACTTGTAGACATTATTAAGTTCTGACTATCAAAACTAAGAACTGTTGCTGAATCAACTTTTACACTTACTTTTGGTGGAACTTCATTTAAATCATAAAATCCTATTTTGTAATTTCTAGTATTATCTACACTATCAGCGAAGCGTCTTAGGAAGCTTTCTACAAATTTTTCTTTATCCATTCTAATGGCACCATTATCACGATAGTACTTAACATCAATTGCATCTTCAATTGCAGCTTCTGTTGTTTCTTTTACTAAGTAATAATCTAATTCATTACCAGTAGAATAATTAGAAATAACATTTATTAATAATAATCCCATTAACGCTAGGATGATTATGCCTACTGTTAACATTCCTTTATTCATATACTAACCTCCTATTCTCCAACTAATTCTGTATAGTTATAACACTTTCCATTTTTTTCATTGTTACATCCAAGTATTCCAAGGTGTCCATCTTTTATATACTTACTGTCTAATGTACTTCCAGTTCCTCTAAATAGTGAACTATTATATACTGATACACCATTTACTATGGTAAATTTACCCGTAAAGTTTGTATAGTTTCCAGATTCAGTATGTTTTCTTATAGCTTTTAGGGCATCTCTGTCTAGTACAAATTCATATTCTATATTAGCGTCTGAATATGTTTCTCCCTTTCTTTCTTGTTCTTGTATTTCTGTTAATAATGCCGATGGGGCAATTATATAATCTTTATTCTTTAAGTTTGTAGCATTAACTGTCCAGTTAAATCCCGGCGTTCTTCCTGTTTTTGCCGGATCAGTTGTATCCTTTCCCTCAGATGATGGGAACAAGTCAGCAGTATCTACTGTACGAATACGATATCTTTGTGCTGGATCTTTATCTTTTATATCATCACAGTTTTTATCAATACATGTTGGGCTTGGATCATCTGGATCCTTTTTGCCAGCTGTGTCATATAAAGCATAGAAACAACTTACATCTATTTTCCAATTGAAATGTCCAAAGCCTCCATCATCAGATCCATTTAGTCCAGTTACACTTGCTTTAATATTGTAATCTGTAACAGCTGCTTTTAGTTGTTCATCAGTCATTGTTTCTCCAGTAACAGCATTTTTCTTTTCGTTCATAGCTCCATAGTACCACCAGCCAACATTTACATCTGCTGAATTTAGGCTTGTACAGAACTTATCAGTTTTCTTATGCCATGTCTTATCAGTTTTTTCTTGATAACTTATTTCACCAGTTTTGTTATTAACCCAGGTACCAGGGAAACTCCATTCTGTCATGTATTTATTTTTGTTTATTGTTTCTCCATAACAGTCTGATCTATTTAAAATTATATTTGATTTATCACTAATATCAACTGCTGAACCAGTATTTCTTAAGGTTGCAGCATCATAGTTAATCCAATTATCTTCATTAGGCTTATCTTTAGTTTTATTATTGACTTTAATAGTGAATTCTGCTGTTTTAGTTGAACATGAAGCTTCAGCAGTACATTCATTTATGAATTGTTCGTATACACCCATATCTTCTTCAAATTTTCCATCTACATCATCTGGATTCAACTTTTCGCCAGATGAGCAACCAATATATTTACACTTATATTCGCATGCGGCACTTCCGCTAGTTGTTCCCCTTGTGTAATGTGTCCATCTTTTAAATCCTTGTATTGGGGAATAATAACGTATTTCATTGTTTATTCTTCTTCCATTGCCAGCCGACATATTAAGCGAATCTTGATTTATTGTGTTCGCAGTTTCATTAGCACTTAAGAAATAGTATCTGGCATACTCTGTCCAATGTCCACCGTTTCCAGATATCCATCTTATCTCACCATTTACCCATTCATAATGTCCATAGCATTTATCTTTTGCTGAAGCATCAGTTATCAAGTTAGATAGAGTTGTTGCGTCTGGCTGATTTTTATCTAATATTGGATCGCAGCCTGCAAGTTGTGTTGCTTCAACCTTATCAATATAATTTAATCTTTGACTAGAATTCTTTGATGTATTATATACTTGATTATAGCATTTATTGATGCATTTTTGTGTATATTTTCCTTTATCGCACGTGTTAATACATTTATCAAAATCTTCATTTGGTCCGCCATATGATGTTATTGTCTTTCCTGACAAGCTTTTACATTGAGCAATTGGTTCACAATATGAGTAATCTCCAGGGTTAGGAGGTGGAGCATCAGTTCCCGTAGTTGTACATGTTACTTCGCTTTTAACCCTAACTTTATATTCAAAGCATAATCCGGCAATTGATGCTACTGGAGGGCCATACTCAACAGTTAATACTTCAGTACAAGTTTTCTTGCAGGTATAAGTTGTTTTACTTGTACTATAGCTTTTACTTGTTTCTTTTACAGCTGTATACTTATGTTTGTTTACATATTGATATTCTGCTGACTTTGTACCAAGATTTAGAATATCACAGGTTAAACTTAGTTTTAAATTAGATGTATCTGTAAAAGTTTTCTCTGAGTCTGCTGGTATTTCTACTTCTTTAGTTTCATCTAAACTTCTATGTCTAAATTTATATGATCTGATTGCAACGCCAGCTTGGTAACTTATATATTTCTCATCATAGTTTCTAGAAACATTTTCTGAATAACAGTAAGGAAAAAGTCCTCTATATTCAGCTTCACTATTGGTTACTTTTGGATTATACTTATTGAATTCTGTTTCTGTTACATAATCCTTAAATTTATCATTCCAAACCCCATCTCTAAAGTTTTTGCAAATGGTTCCATAATATTTATTTGGAACGTTTTCTTTGTTTATGGTACCTGGTACATCAATAGTTTCTTCATTATAAACTGCTTTTATATTAGTTTCGTTTGTATAATCTCCGTTTGCTTTAATATCGTCAATTATTGTTTTGCCCTCATTGTAACAAGGATCCTCTCCAGTATACACATATACTATTTTTATTGTTAGTTTTACTTTTGGGGTATAATTAAATGTCACCTCACCATTCGCCTTTAAATCTCTTTCCTCTTTATAAGTAAGATTGGCATTGCCATTGTTGTCAGGGACACCGGTTAGCATTAATACTTTAAAATCATAATTTGATTTTACTGTTATAGTACCATTATAATCATCTGTAACTGTTGCATTGTATTTTGTTGTATTTTTGTTTGCGTCTTTTGTTGGACATTCATCTTTGGCATTTACACCAAGACTTAAAAAGAAACTAAAACACATAATTAAAATTCCCTTTATTATTCTTTTATATTTCTTCTTCATCCTTTTCGCCGCCTTCCATTATTTCTTTAATAGCTTTATAATTTTCACTTTCTTTAATTGAATAATTTTTGATTTTCTCTTTATCCCTTACCATTCTGGCATCTATTTTAAATACGTAGTTATCTGTTGCTCCATAAAATCTTGTGCACGTTGATAAGGTTAGTATTTTGTCATTTTCATCTACATCAACATCATAATCATAAAAGCTGTCGTTCAACGATTTGGTTATATATTTTTTCAACTCTGTTTTTGGTAAATCTACTGTTTCATATGATAATTCATCGTGATTTACCATTGATACAGAAAATATTTTATATAAATAGTCTTTTCCATCAACTGTATATTGAATATACTTATTTTCTTTTGCAAAGTCTAAATACATAAATGATGGTAATTGTTCAAATCTAGTATGATTTTTGTCTGTGATTAAAGGATTAGATGAAACATTACGAATGTTATGTCCAAGAATATAAACATAATTCGTTATTGAATCAACATCATTCATTACCCAGGTAAAGTCATCAGTTATCGTACTAATGTCCACATTACCAGTGACATATATGACTGGATAATCTATATTTGTTCCTTGAACTCTTACCCAGCCAATTGCCTTGGTATTCTCATGTGTTTTATTATAAGCTTTAATTTTTTCTGTTCTTTCCTTTGATTCATAGAATGGCTTTACACCAGAAATGAGTTTTATTAGCCCAAGTACTAGCAAGACCGCTATTGCTATTAATAAAAGAGTTGTTAATATAGTTGTGTATATTAGTCTTTTATTTTTCTTTTTTTTCATACTATCCCTACTTTGCTATTTTATATGGTCTTTCTTCAGTACCTTTTCCAGATACAATCTTACAATCTTTATTTAAATATCCAACTACCCTTGTACCTGCTGTGTTAGTATCTGGAATTCCTTCATAATAAACTATTCCTATGGATGAAACCATGTACTCAAGATCCTCTCTTTGTGATGAATTCATAAGCCAGTAACTTATTAATAGTTCAGAATTTGCAGCTGTATATAAGTCATACATATCTGGTGCGTGAAATTTAACTTTATACTTCTTTGTTGTAGTTTCTTTATTGTATTTTGCTAGAGTTTTATATATTGGTACTTTTATTTCTGTTTTGACAAAATATTTTTCATCAATTGTATCTGCTGCTTTTTGATTTATTTTATATCCAACATTTCCTTTTTGATTAGGATTATATATCTTATTAGTTATATTTTCATCATAACCAATTCTTTCCTCACCGGCAATTGGAATATTTTCATTGGATACAACCTTTACAGTACCAGAATTTTCTGTTTCTACTATTCTCCATAACATATTTGAATATTCTACATATTCGCCTGAATATCTTGTGTTTAATTTTTCATCAGGTTTACCAGTTTTCATATCATCTATTTGATATGGGTCATTTTCTGTACCAGTTCCTGAAGTAATTAAATTTGAACCTTTTATAGTAATTACTGGTCTAATTCCAAAATTATAATCTTTTGAAAATCCCATATATTTTGTATATATATCATTAAACATCGTTTTGGTTGTCCAGCTTTCTTTATCTGATTTAGTATTAGCTAGCCAAACTATTGTGTCTGGATATAAATAACTTCTACCCGTATTGGTATCTACACTATTATTCACATCCTCAACCGATAAAATGTAAACATCTTTTTCTTTTGTATATGATGAACATTTCTTAGTAGTTGTATCTGTTACTTTGTCATTACAATATTTTGTTTTTACAATGTACTCTTTTGAACTATCAGCTAAGTGATCATAATAATATTCTAGCCATTGATCTAATCCTGAATAGTTAACATTTGAAATATCTTCGGCTGCTACTATTTTTACATTGCCATTTTCTACACTGACAATTCTAAATAAGTTTCCAGAAAATCTAATGTAGTTATTTTCTACAGTTCCTGTATATACTCCAGTATTGTTTGTATCTTTTTTAATGGTATGTTCTAGTTCTTGTACTACTTTTACAGTTCTTACTTTTTCTGTTTTATTTTTAAAACTATCTAATGCTGTATAGATAACTTTATAAGTTCCAACTTTTGATGTATCAACTTTACTAGAGTCTATAGTAACATCTTTAACATCCATTTTTCCATCAGTATTGTCTACTACTTTTTTAACACCAGGTTCTTCATATTTTTCATCTTTGTTTATAGTTATTTCATCTTTACCATTTAAAGTAATTGTAGGTCCTTTATGATCTGTTGCTGATTTTAGAACTCCACATTCTAGATAAACATAGTATTTATATCCAGAATCTGTATGTTTTACTTTTACCCAGCTTTCTGTTATTGAGCAAGGTTTTTTACTGAACGGAACATAAAAATCCTTATCAATATAACTTTCTCGTGATAAGGTTTGTAATGTTACAGTACTTATTCTAGTTCCTGTAGGTAATTTATCTAAATTTATCTCATAATATCTTTTAGCAGCTTTTACCATTTCATTTTCATTTTGTTTAAAAGTTATATATGGCGATAATACTAAAAACCAAACAAATAAACCAACAATAACTACAGTAATAGTTAATCTTATTAACTTTAATTTATTCTTCATATTATTCTCCTT
>CAVKJF010000006.1:0-26720 GCA_963656615.1 bacterium
GTTTAATTTTATTTGATGAACTTGGACGTGGTACTGCTACATATGATGGTATGAGTTTGGCGCAGGCAATACTTGAATATATTCATGATAAAATTAAGGCTAAGACAATGTTTTCAACACATTATCATGAATTAACTGTTTTAGAAAAAGATCTTAAACATTTAAAAAATGTACATGTTTCGGCAGTTGAAGAAGATGGTAAGATTACATTTTTACATAAAGTAAAACCGGGTTCAGTAGATAAGAGTTATGGTATACATGTTGCTTCTTTAGCAAAATTACCTGATAGTTTGATAAAAAGAGCTGATGAAATACTTAGCGTATATGAAAAGAAGAATGTAAAAAAAGAAACATTTACGCAAACTTCATTATTTGAACTTAGTGAAAGTGAAGTTGAAGTTAAAACTAATCCAATAGAAGAAAAGGTCAGAGAAATTAATCCTTTGGAAATGACGCCAATGGAAGCCTTGTCATTCCTTTATGAATTAAAAAAAGAAATTAAAGATAAAAAGTAATTATTATGATATAATCTATTTAAGATGGTGATGTTAATTGAAAGAAATAGTGCAAGCTTTTTTGATTGATATTGGTAATGTATTTTTGACAGATAATTATGGTATGGTTTTATATCAAGATGGTACTCATGAATATCTTGACTATGCTGATTTTTTAAGTACGTTAAATAATAATTCTAAGACATTAGAGGTTCAAACTCTTTCGAGAGAAAAATTTGAAGATAGATATCGTTATCTTAGAGACGAATTTTATGATTTTGTTTCTGATTTAGCGCATGATAAAGATGAAAAAGCTAGAATTATTGGAAAGAGAATGGATATAGATTTAGATTTGTTGTATGATCTTTATGATTACCCGTCTCTTAAAAGAAAAGGTATTGAAAACTTACCTAATCAACTTGATTCTTTAGTTGATAAATGTTTTAAAATTGCTTCTATGGAGTGTAAAAAGTCTGGTATTTCCTACAGTGAAGATAATGAGGCGATAGTTGAGGATATCTTGAAAAAGCTGGATACTAAAGATGCAGATTATTTTACTAAACACGATATTAGTTTTTGTACTAGTAGTGAAAAAGTATTTGAAGAATATAATAGTGATATTACTTCAGCAACCAATGTCAATGAAATAGATGATGTTGCTAGAAAATATAGATATATTAAACTTGGTTATCTTACTACTTATGCATCATCTTTTTTGGGAAGTAAAAGTGATTTTCTTCTTGCTTTAGTAGATAATCAGTATCCTAATAGGGATTTGGTTTTAAAGAACTGGACAGAGTTTTTCCATGTTTGTCGAGATTATTTTGGTATAATTGATGCTGCTAATCAATGCAGTATAGATGCTGAAAATTTAAAAACAGATTTTCAAATAACTCAATTAGAGAGTAATAAAAAATTTATGGATGATTTAGAAATATTACTTCAACATAATCCAGATGAAGAAACATATTATTTTCATGCTACTAATTCTAGAAAAAGTGCCCAAAATATTTTAGATAAAGGATTATATATGTTTGATGATGATTTAAGTTCTACTACTTATCCTGAATTTGATAAAGAGACAGTATTAAGTTATGAATATGGGAATGGATTAGGTAATAGTGCTACTTATGTTGTAGTACTTAGAGAAAAAGAGGGAACTAATATAGTTAGAAATACAACTGATAAAGAAAAAGAAGAAAGCGTTGGAGTTTCTAGAAGAATGGCTTTGACTTATGAAGAATGCAATTATATAGTTGATCCTGAAAATATTGTAGGATTTGTTGATAGAAAAAGAGAAGAAGTAGTTTTTAATAAAATGGTAAAAAAAGATTCTGATTTTAAGGAGAGTAAAATATGAAAAGTAGAAGTGAGTTAAGAGATGTTATTATTAAAGTTATTTATCAAGCTAATTTGTTTGATGAGGCTAAAGTTGATTATAATGTTGATGATTTAATTAAGGAACAATTTGATGTTCAAAATGAGTTTGTTGATACTTGTGTTAAAGGGATATTAGAAAATAAAAAAGAAATTTATAAGCTTGCTAATAGTAAGCTTAATAACTGGACAATGGATAGATTAAATAAAGTTGATCAAGCTATTATAGCTCTTGGTATTTATGAACTTAAATATATTGATACACCTAGTGTAGTAGCAATTAATGAAGCCGTTGAATTATCTAAAACTTATTCTGAACCTGCTGTTACTAAAATGATTAATGGTGTTTTAGATAAGATATATCATGATGTAGAAAAATGTTAGGTGAGAAATATGAATGATAAATATATTACAGTTACACAGTTAACGAGATATATTAAGTATAAAATTGATAATGATGTTAATTTAAATGAAGTTTTTCTTAAGGGTGAAATATCTAATTTTAAAGCACATACTAGAGGGCATTATTATTTTACTTTAAAGGATGATGGTAGTAGAATTAACGCTATTATGTTTGCTTCTAGTACGAAGAAACTTAAGTTTATGCCAAATGATGGAATGAAAGTTTTGGTTACTGGTAAAATTAGTGTATTTGAGGCAAATGGTGGTTATCAGATTTATGTTAATGATATGTTGGAAGATGGTATTGGTAATTTATATATTGCTTATGAACAGTTAAAGAAGAAACTTGAAGCTGAGGGATTATTTGATCAGGCTATAAAGAAAAAAATACCTAGAATTCCTAAACGTATTGGTGTAGTTACAGCTCCTACTGGTGCAGCTATTAAAGATATCATTTCAACAATTAAAAGACGTTGGCCTATTGCTGAGGTATATTTATTTCCGGCCTTGGTTCAAGGCGAGGATGCTAAAGAAGATATAGTTAAGCAAATTCATAATAGTATTAATTATGATATTGATACTTTAATTGTTGGTCGTGGTGGAGGAAGTATTGAGGACTTATGGGCATTTAATGAAGAAATCGTGGCACGAGCAATATATGAGTGCCCAGTTCCAGTTATTAGTGCTGTTGGTCATGAAATAGACTTTACAATTGCTGACTTCGTGGCTGACTTAAGAGCTCCAACTCCGACTGGTGCAGCAGAAATGGCTGTTCCAGATATTAATGATATAAAAGCGTATTTGGAACAAATTAAAATTAGACTTAATAAAGCTATTACTAATGATCTTAAAAGATATAGAGAAAAATTAAATTATTTAAAATCTAGACCGGTACTTGTTAATCCAATTACTATATATCAAAATAAAGAAATGGTTTTTGATAATATTATTGAAAGACTTAAATATAGTATGAAAGATATTGTTAGTTTAAAAGAAAAGAGATTAATAACTATTAAGAATTCTTATGCTTTGAAAAGTCCATATCAATTAATAGATAAGAAGGCTAATAAGTATTTACAGATAGTTTCTAAGCTTGAGACACTTAGTCCATTACTTACTATTAAGAGAGGTTATTCTATAACTAGAAAAGATGGAAAGGTATTATCTAGTGTTAAGAAGATTAAAAAGAAAGATGTTATTACGGTTGAGTTTAGCGATGGCGTTATAAAGGCAGAGGTATTGTAAAAGAAACAATTTAAGAAAGGAAAAATATTATGGCAGAAAAAAAAGTTCCAAGTTTTGAAGAGAACTTGGAAAAGTTAGAATCTATTGTTAAAAAATTAGAAACTGGTGAGGTTCCTTTGGATGAGGCAATAGATAATTTTAATGAAGCTATGAAATTAGCTAAAACTTGTGATGAGAAATTAAAGAATGCAGAAGAAGCTATTACTAAATTAGTAAAAGATAATGGCGACGTTGTTGATTTCAAAGTAGAAGAGTAGAAGAAAACCTATGTAAAATTACATAGGTTTTTTTTATCCTTCTATTAGACTCATAGCTAGTTCAAATTCTTCATCATTATCTAATGGATATATTGTTTCTTGATCTGCAGTTGTATATTTTCTTATTAAATTATCATTATCATCATCAAGATTTGATAAATACATATAAGTAGTATCATTATATGTTTTTTCCATGACTACTTCGTATTTTTTGTTATCGATTAATACGTATTCTACTTCTCTTTCTTCAGTCATATTATTTTCCTCCTCGACTAACTTGGTCTGTGTTAGTAGCAGTATTTTCTGTTGATGCTGGGAACATAGAGTTAATTTCATTTTGAGCTATTAATGCATCAGCAACATTTTGTCCCCATAGGTTTACATCTTGCTGGTTGCTAGCATTTACTTGTCCTTGGGCACGCATGTATTCTTCTACACTTCCAAATGGCCTATCAACTTTAGTTGTATCTACACTTCCTAAAACACGGTCTGCCTCAGCTTCACCCATGTTATAATATAAACCAAATACTTCAAAATCATCAACTTTGCCATCAGCAGAGATGCTTTTTGCAATTCCTTTTTCATCATATTCTAAGCCATCACCAGTTGATGTTGCTGTTACATAAGGGCTTATGTTATCTTCGAAAAATTGTTCTGTATATTGTTGAACTACAGCTTCTCTTGTTTCATTAAGTTCTTTGTTATTTAGATAGTCTGTTACTTGCATAGTTCCGTAAACTCCAGCTGTTCCTCCAACAATCATACCTAGTACTAATCCAATTGTAGCAGCTTTTTTACCAATAGCTTTTTTGGCTTTTTTAATAGTGTCGGCTTGTTCTTTCCATTCTGTATCTTTTGGTTTTGATTCTGTAGTTGTTTTATGTCTTGTGTTGCTTGATTTGTGTGTTCCAGCGGTGTCTTTACTTGATTTTATGTAAGTACGTTCTGCTTTTCTTGCTCTTTCTCTGAATGCTCCGTCATTATAAATAATAGTTGGATCATCCATTACAAAGCTATTGTTTGCTGCTGCAACTAAACTGTTTTCAGCAGCTGGTTCTTCTTGAATTTGTCTACTAAGATAGCCTTCATCTTTTGCCCAGTCATATGCTTTGTCTGATTTAGAACCAAATTCAGACATTATGTCATCTAAATTCATATTATCTCTTTCCATATTATCACCTTATACTAATTATACTTGGTAGTAATTATTTTGTCAAAAAAAACGTCAAATTATTTACGCTATTGACGTTTTTGTCTTTTAATTAATTTTGCTTGAACGACGACTCTTTCACCATTGTTATTTAAACAAGTTGATAAAGTTAGAAATTTATCGGATGTTGATACATCGGTAGATTTGTTGGTAGTGTTTCTTTTTACCATGGTATCTAGCCAGGCTTGTTTATCATTTTCATTTTTGAAATCTGTTGTTATATAATAAGATTCACTCTTTACAGTATAAATTGAAAAGATTTGGAACATCATATTTTCTGTAGGAGTAGATAGCCAAATTATATAGTTGTCTTTATTTTCTTGCCAGGATTTTTTTAAAGAATTTTTTAATGAGCCAAAGACTGTTTTATCTAATCTTCCATGTCCATAAATTATAGTGTTGTCTGACAAATTGTTTACATCGTTACGATAATCCATAAATACCCAGCCGGCATCGTTTTTACTTTTATCAAAAGCTCTACCTAAATAATATTCATTATTATTAGTTTGAACAACAGGATAATTTATATTTGTTTCAGACATATGAATAAAGGCAACAGTATCTTGATTTTTTTCTTTTAAAGTTTCAAAATCAACATCATAGAATGGTAGACTTACGTAATACCAGTAGTCTGAATTTTTATCATCAGGTGGGTTTATAAGTTCTCCTTCCTCGTTATTAGCAATTGGTTTTACTTCTTCATTTAAATTATCAGTTATTTTTTTGATTTTTTTATTATCTAAGTTCCAAGAATAAACTTTATATATTGATATGGCGAGTATTCCTAGGAAAAAGATGAGAAATACACAAAAAGACCAAGGCTTTAGTCTTACTTTCTTTTTCTTTTTTATTTGACGATATTCTTCTCTGGTAATACGAATTTTTTCTTGATTTTTATTATCGTCCATATTTTCACCTCGTATGTTGTAATTGTATCAAAATTATTTATTAATAACAAGTTAATCAATTTATGTTTTTTAAAAAAATAACTGGTAAATTTTTAGTAAAATAATTTTTAATATATTACTAATAATAATAATGTAGATTGGTTTTAAGAGGTGAATTTTATGAAAATTAAAAACAAGCTACATTTGATATTATCAGCACTTCTTTTTTCTTTATTTATTGTACCCGCAAATGCTTTTGCTTATTCTAATTATGTTATTTCAGGTGGTAATACTATAGGTATTGAAGTTCAGTCTAAAGGTGTACTGGTTGTTGGATTTTACAAAATTGATGATAAATACGTAGCACGAGATGCTGGATTTATGACAGGAGATATTATTTTAGAAGTTAATAATAATAAAGTTAATGATATCAACTCAATGATTAGTTTAATTGAAAAGACTAATGATAATAATATTTCCTTTAAAGTACTTAGAAATAGCAAAGAAAAAACTGTTACGATGGAACTTTTAAAAGATTCTAATGGTGTATTAAAAACTGGATTATATGTCAAAGATAAGATTAATGGTATTGGTACCTTAACTTATATTGATCCTGAAAGTAAAGTCTTTGGTGCTTTAGGACATGAAATAATAGAAAGTTCAACCGTGTCTAAGTTTGAAATAAAGGACGGAAAGATATATGAAGGAACAGTTTCTGGGTTTGTTAAAAGTAGAAATGGTAAAGCAGGAGAGAAGAATGCTACTTATGATAAGAATGATGTATATGGAGTTGTAACTGAAAATGAAATAGCTGGAATATTCGGTAAGTATTCAAAAGATATCTCAATGATGGATACAATAGAAGTAGGTAAGATTAATGATATAACAACTGGTGATGCAATAATTAGAACAGTTATAGATGGCAATAATGTAGAAGACTTTAACATTAATATTATTAATATAGATACTAAGAATAAAACTAAAAATATTTTGTTTGAAATTACTGATAAAAGGCTATTAGAGACTACTGGTGGTATAGTACAGGGAATGTCTGGTTCTCCAATTATTCAGAATAATAAAATTATAGGGGCAGTAAATTATGTAATAGTTAATGATACAACTAAAGGTTATGGTATATTTATTACAACAATGTTAGAAGAAGGCGATAAATAAGAGACTAAAAGTCTCTTTTTTGGTTAATAATAGTACTGGTGATGATATGAATTTTAATGAAGCATTTATGGTTGTACCTAGAAGTTTAATTAGTTTAGTAGTACTTTTCTTTGTTACAAAGTTAATTGGTAAAAAGCAAGTTTCAGAACTTAGTTTATTTGATTATGTTATAGGTATTTCTATAGGTAATTTTACTGCTGAAATGACAATGAATTTTAATAATCAATATATAAATGGAATAGTTGCGATAGTTACTTTTGGCTTTGTTGCATATTTAGTATCTGTTTTATCTATGAAGAGTATTTTTATTAGAAGAACAGTTGTTGGTGTACCTACTGTTATAATTGAAAATGGGAAGATACTTTTTAAATCATTAGATAAGGTAAAAATAGATATAAATGATTTATTAGAACAAGCTCGTAATGCGGGATATTTTGATCTAAGTGAAATAGCTTTTGCGATAATGGAAGTTAATGGTAAGATTAGTTTCTTGGTGAAAGATCAGTATAAAGAACCAAATAAGAATGATTTAAAGATTAAACCTAGTAATGATAGTTTATGTGCTAATGTTATTATTGATTCTAAATTAATGATGAAGAATATTTCTAATACTGATAAGGATGTAGACTGGTTTAAACAACAATTAAAAGTATTAGGGTATGTTGATTATAGCAACATTTTATTAGCAACATATAAAGATGGAAAAATTACAGTATATAAAAAAGATAATTCTATGCCTAAGGACGTTTTAGAGTAATTTAGTCTTTTTTTTGATGGGAAATTATGCTACAATTGTTATCGTAAGGTGGTATAAAGATGTATATAGATTTAATAGTTTTAATCATTTTAATTTTAGTTGTAGTTATGTTTTTTAAAAGATTTTCATCATTTGTTTTCTTCATGGCTATAATTGATATATTACTTAGAATTTTAACTTTTATAAAGAATAATATTGGTCTACCTGATGTATCAGCATTAATAGGTAAATATGTTCCAGAAAGTATATTTGATATTATTAATAAATATTCTACTGGTACAGTTAACTTGATACTTAAATGGGCATTTGTAATTATTATGATTATTTTCTTATCATATATAATTAAAATATTTATGAAGAAGAAAAAGATATAGTTAATACTAAAAACGACAGATAAGTCGTTTTTTTATTTGTATAGTTATATTGGTGATATAAATGAAGGTATATTTAGACTTAGTGTTTTTACTAAATTTCTTCTTTGATTTTTTATTACTATATGGAACTAGTAAGGTATTGAAGGAAAGGATTTCTATTAAGAGACTTATTTTAGGTAGTATAGTTGCTTCTTTATCGATATTTTTATTATTTATTAAACTTAACTCAGTAGAATTATTTTGTATTAAGGTTTTGATAAGTATCTTTATTATTCTTGTTACCTTTGGTAAAAATAATTTTATAAAAAACATTAGTTATTTTTATTTACTTAGTGTTATTTTAGGAGGATGTTTATATTTACTTAATGTTAGTTTTACTTATAAGAATCAGGGTATTTTATTTATAAATAATGGATTATCTATTAACTTTGTTTTATTTTTAGTAGTTAGTCCTATTATTATATTTTGTTATGTTAGGGAACATATTTTATATAAGAATACATATGGTAATATGTATGAAGTATTGATTTGTATTGGTAAAGAGAAATATAAATTAACGGGAATGATAGATACTGGTAATCAATTAAAAGATCCTTATAAGAATAGGAGTGTTATTTTAATAAATAATAATATTGATATTTTCTCTGATGAGGTTTTATATGTACCTTATAAGGCACTTAATACGACTGGTGTTATTAAGTGTTATAAAGTTTCTAAAGTTGTTATTGATAAGAAGGAGTTTAAGAATTGTTTAGTAGGTATTAGTAAGGATAGATTTAGTTTAAATAATGCTGACTGTATATTGCCAAATATATTTAAGGAGGATTTGTAATGTTTATAATTAATTTACTTAAAAAGATATTTTATAAGATTACTAGTATTTTTTATGTAGGAGCAACAGATATGCTTCCAGAACCTTTATCTAAGGAGATGGAAGATTACTATGTTAATTTAAAGGATGATGGTGATTTAAAGGCTAAGGATATTTTAATTGAACACAATTTAAGATTAGTTGTTTTTTTAGCTAAAAAGTATGAAAATACTGGTGTTGATTTAGAGGATTTGGTTAGTATTGGTACTATTGGGTTAATTAAGGGTATTAATACTTTTAGTAAGGATAAGAATATAAAACTTGCTACTTATGCATCGAGATGTATTGATAATGAAATACTTATGTATCTTCGTAAAAACAAAAGAATTAAGTCTGAAGTTAGTATTGATGCATCACTATCTTTTGATGGGGATGGAAATGAGTTACATTTAGAAGATGTTTTGGGAACTGATCCTGATATAGTTACAAAAGGAATAGAAGAGGAGACGGAACGTAATTTAATGATTAATGAAGTTATGAGACTTAGACCGAGGGATAGAGATATTATGATATTACGTTACGGGTTACTTGGTCATGATGAGTTGACACAAAAAGAAGTAGCGGAAAAGTTAGGAATATCACAGTCTTATATTTCTAGAATTGAAAAAAAGGTTATTAAGAGACTCAAAATGCTTGTTAATTATAATTAGGTTAGCTATAATGTAATTAGAATGGAAGTGTATTTATTTTATGGCTAAATTATTTTTTAGATATGGAGCAATGAATTCTGGTAAGACAACAATATTATTACAGACAGCATATAATTATGAAGAAAGAGGTATGAAAGTATTAATATTTAAGCCCTCTATTGACTCTAAGGGAGAAGAATATATTGTTTCTAGGATTGGATTAAAAAGAAAAGTTGATTATTTAATACAAAAAGATGACAATGTATTTAAATATGTTATTGAACATGATGATAAAGTTAAATGTATTTTGGTAGATGAGGCTCAGTTTTTAGAAAGAAAACAAGTTGATGAATTGATGCAAGTTGTTGTTAGACTTAATATACCGGTTATTTGTTATGGACTTAGAACAGATTTTAGGACAAATGGTTTTCCTGGTGCGACTAGATTACTTGAAATTGCTCATACGATAGAGGAAATGAAAACTATTTGTTCATGTGGCAGAAAAGCAATGTTTAATGGAAGAAAAATTAATGGTAAGTTTATATTTGATGGTGAACAAGTAGCAATAGATGGTAAAGATAAAATTACTTATGAATCTTTATGTCCTAATTGTTATTATGATAAACTTATGAAATATAATAAATTAAAAGAACAGTTAAAAGAAAAAGACGCTTAGACGTCTTTTTCAATGTATGTTTCTTTAAGTTTCTCTATGTTATAACTATTTAGTTTATCAAGAAAAGTTATTGGTATTTTTACAATGTAGGTTATTTGTTCTTGGTAAGACTTTGATATTATTTCATAATCTTTTAATAAATAATCTAGGTTTTTTTGCATATCATAATTAATGATAATTTTTACTTCTAGACCTTTTTCTAGTTCAACTATTTTAGAATTTTTTATAGTTTCAGTTAAGGATTTAGTATAGGCTCTAACTAGTCCTCCAGCACCTAGTTTTATACCACCAAAGTATCTAACTGTAATGGCTAGAATATTGGTAAGATCATTTTTTAATAGGACATTTAACATAGGAATACCGGCGGTACCAGCTGGCTCACCGTCATCACTTGATTTATTGATAGTTTCAGTTACATAGGCATAACAATAATGTGTAGCGTCAGGATAAGTAATTTTTATTTTTTGAAGAATATCTTTTATTTCTTCTTCAGAATTTATTTTTATTAAAAGGGTAATGAACCTGGAATTTTTAATTACTATTTCATTTGTTTGATTTTCTTTTATTGTTTTCATGAAATCACCTATAGTTATTATAAGGTATTTTATAGTTTATTGCTAGAAAATATGGTATAATTTAGAAAGAAGGAGGCTTTTTTATGTTTAGAAAGAAAGATGAGAAAATAGATATTTCTAGTTTAAATGAAATACTTTCTTTTGGAAGAAAGCTTATCAAAATTTTATATATCGTGATGATGGTAGGAGCAATTTTACTGGGAATATATTTATTGAAAGAATTAAAAATATTGGTTTTTCTTAAAGATTTACTTATTGTTATATCACCAGTGTTCATTGGTTTACTTATTGCTTGGTTATGTGATCCTATAGTCAAGTTTTTACAGAGTAAGAAAATACCGAGATTTGTAGGGTGTATTATTGTTTATTTATTTTTAGTAGGTATTATATTTATGTTTTTATATTTATTTTTACCTACATTTGTTAAACAAATAGGAGATTTTGTGGCGACCATTCCAAATATTTTGGCTAATTTAAAAGTATTTGGTAATAAATTCTTTGATACATTCGCTACTGATGGTATTGATGTTAAAGCGGTTCAAACACAAGTATATACAACGATTGAAGATATTGCTTTAGGATTAACTACTAATTTACCTAATATTATTATTAATATTACTAAGTCGTTTATATCTTCTTCAGTTAATTTTGTATTGGGATTAATGATAGGATTTT
Source organism: bacterium (assembly GCA_963656615.1). Classification (GTDB taxonomy): domain Bacteria; phylum Bacillota_I; class Bacilli_A; order RF39; family UBA660; genus CAG-877. Next base: position 11,603 of record CAVKJF010000006.1, read on the forward strand.
ATATGTTATTTGACTTTGATAAAATTAATAGTACAGTCCTTAGTCATATGCCTGTTACTTGGAAAGATAATTATATTGAATTAACTACAAGAATTAATACATCTTTAAGAAATTATGTACAAGGAGTTTTTTTGGTAATGTTTTTAGTATTTATCACTCAAAGCATTGGCCTAACTTTGGCGGGATTAGAGGCACCTTTATTATTCGCTGCATTCTGTGCAGTAACAGATATCATTCCTTATTTTGGACCATATATTGGTGCTATACCAGCTGTTTTAGTAGGATTTACTATTTCTCCTAGTGTTGGTATTTTCTGTATTATTTCAATAGTAGTTGTTCAACTATTAGAAAATAATTTCTATCAACCTTTGATTATGGGCCATACAATGCAATTGCATCCAGTAATTATTATTATTAGTCTATTGATTTTCCAACATTTTTTTGGTATCATAGGAATGGTAGTAGCAACACCTGTGGTTGCTTGCCTAAAAGTTATTTTTACATTTATTGATGAAAAGATTCATTTTATGGATTTATTTAATAAGAAAGAAGTAGAATAGAAAACATTGATTAAAGATAAGTACTTAAATTTACCTTTAGAGAGCTAAAAGTGTTTTGGTGAAATTTAGCATTAATTTAAGGAAGCTACTTTAGGAGTCTTCTCGGGATGACCGTTATTTAAAATTAAGACCAAGATAGGATGGTACCGGGCAATTGTCCTCCTATCTCTGGTCTTTTGTTTGTTTTAGGAGGATAATTTATGAAGATATTTGTCATTGGTGGTAAAGCTAGAACTGGTAAAAATACACTTGGTAATTATTTGATGGAAGAGGCTAAAAAGTATGGATATAAGCCTTGTGTTATGCATCTTACGGAGCCATTATATAGTTATGCCAGAAACTATTTCGACTGGAATGAAAATACGGGTGAAAAGCCTAGAGAGTTTTTGCAAAAAATGGGTATTGAAATTATTAAAGAAAAGTTACATAAAAATTACTTTTTAATTGATCGTACATGTGAAGATATAGAAATTCTTTCTAATTTCTTTGATGTTTTTATAATTACTGATGCTAGACTTATAATGGAATTTAGTGAATTTAAAAAACGTTTTGATGATGTTGTTACTATAAAATTAGAAAGAGAAGATTATGATGATTTATTAGATGATGAGGAAAGAAAACATATTACGGAAACAGAAATAGATGGTTATAAGAACTTCGATTATATTATTAAAAATACTGGTATTGATGAGTTGAAAAAAGAAGCTAGTAATATCATTAAAAATGAGGAGATGTAGATTATGAATAAGTTAATTGCTGTTGTTGGAATGGCTGGCTCTGGGAAGAGTATTGCGACTGATTATTTAGAAAAACAAGGTTGGACTAAGATTTACTTTGGTGGTGTTATTTATGAAAATATGCGTAAAGAGGGTATTGAAATAACTCCTGAGTCTCAGAGGGAATATAGAGAAAATATTCGTAAAAAATATGGTATGGGTGCGGTTGCGTACCTTTTAAAAGATAAAATAGAAGAGGCCTATAAGGCAGGAGATACAGTACTTGATGGTTTATACTCTTGGGATGAATATGTAATTTTAAAAGAGAAATTTAAAGATGAATTAAAACTAGTATGCGTTTGCTGCGACAAAGCTATTAGATATGAGCGCATTGGTAAGAGAATTGATAGACCATTTAATTTAGATGAAATTCAAATTAGAGATTTGTCTGAAATTGAAAACTTGGCAAAGGGTGGACCTATTGCTTTTGCAGATTACTATATATTTAATAATGGTAATATTGAAGAATATGAAAAAAGACTTTTAGAGATACTTTCAGATATAGATAAACATTAAGGAGGTAGAAGTTTATGAAGTATATGAGTCATGATGATATTAGAAATACTTGGTATAGATTTTTTGAAGAAAAGGGACATAAGGTATTAGAAAGTGCTTCTTTGATACCTATTAATGATAATAGCCTTCTTTGGGTTAACGCTGGTGTTACACCATTGAAAAAATATTTTGATGGTTCTGTTGTACCAGAATGTAAGAGACTTGTTAGTATTCAAAAATGTATTCGTACTAATGATATTGAAAATGTTGGTGTTACTAAAAGGCATCAAACATTCTTTGAAATGATGGGTAACTTTTCTATAGGAGATTATTTTAAGAATGAAGCAATTGAATATTCTTTTGAATTGTTAACTAGTCCTAAATATTTTGATATAGATAAAAATCTTTTATATGTAACGATTTATACTGATGATAATGATGCTTATAATCGCTGGGTAGAAGTTGGAATGGATCCTAGTCATATTGTAAGACTTGAAGAGAATTTCTGGGAAATTGGTGAAGGACCTTGCGGACCTGATTCAGAAATATTCTATGATCGTGGTGAAAAGTATGATAAAGATGGTACAGCATTAGAAAAATTCAAATTAGATGAAGAACAAGAAAGATATGTCGAAATTTGGAATAATGTATTTAGTCAATTTAACTCTAAAGAAGGAGTAGACAGAAAAGATTATAAAGAACTTCCACATAAAAATATAGATACTGGTGCTGGTCTTGAAAGATGGTGTTGTATTTTTCAAAATGTAGATTCTACTTTTGATACAGATTTATTTAAGCCTATTATGCAACATATTGAAGAATTAACTGGTTCTATTTACACTGGTCAAAAAGAATATAAAATTATTGCTGATCATATAAGAGCAATCGTGTTTGCTTTGGCTGATGGAGCTTCTTTCGAAAATACTGGTAGAGGTTATGTTTTAAGAAGACTTCTTCGTCGTAGTGTTAGATATGGAAAGAACTTATTTATTGAGTGTCCATTTATGTATAAACTTGTTTCTGATGTTGTATTTACTATGGAAAAGGCTTATCCATATTTAGTAGAAAAAAGAGCTGTTGTAGAGACTTTAGTTTTAGAAGAAGAAAAGTTATTCTTAAAGACTTTGGAAGCTGGAGAAAGGCGTTTAAAAGAACTTGTTAAGAATTCTAATGATGGATATATCTCTGGTGAAGATGCTTTTAAATTGTATGATACATATGGTTTCCCATATGAACTTACTTTAGAGTATTTAAATGAACTTGGATATTCTTGTTCTAAAGAAGAATTTGATAAATATATGAATATTCAAAAAGAAATGGCTAGAAAAAATAGTAAGAATAAGACTTCTATGGCCAGCCAAAAGAAAGTTTTATTAGATTTTACTGATAAGAGTCAATTTGTTTATGGAATTTATCGTTTAAAGACTTCTGTTTTAGCAATTTTTTCTAAGGATGAAATTATTAATGAGGTTGATCATGATTGTTATATAGCACTTGATAGAACTTGTTTTTATGCAGAATCTGGTGGACAAGTTGCTGATACAGGAATGTTACTTGGTAAGAACTTTAAAGCGCGTATACTTGATGTTTTTAAAGGACCTAATGGACAACATATTCATAAAGTTAAATTACTTGATGGTGTTATTAAAATAGGTGATAATTGCGAAGCTGTTATTGATAAGGATAGACGTAAAAAAATAGAAGCAAATCATTCTTCTGTTCATATTTTACAATATGCTTTACAACAAGTTGTATCTTCTAGTATTAAGCAAGCTGGTAGTTATGTAGATGATGAGAAATTTAGATTTGACTTTACTTACTCTGGCAAGATTAGTGATGACAATATTTTAGAAGTTGAAGGTTTTGCGAGAAATGTTATTTCAAAGAACTTAATTGTTTCTACAGAGATTATGCCTCTTGATAAAGCAAAACAGCTAGGAGCAATGGCTTTATTTAGTGAGAAATATTCTGATATTGTTAGAGTAGTTAAGATAGGGAAATCTATTGAACTATGTGGTGGTACTCATGTATCTAATACTAAGGATATTGAACATTTTACACTTTACTCATGTGAATCTAAAGGAAGTAATACTTATAGAATTGAAGGAGCTACTGGTACACGTAGTGAAATAGCTTTACTTATGGCTATTAAACCTTATAATGATGAAATTGTTAAGTTACTTGTTAAAGCTAGAAATATTTTAGATAAAGCTAATAATGAAGGTATAAAGTTAAAGTTTGATGTTGATATTGATAATACTAAACCTACATCATACAAGGATATTATGTTTAATAAAAATGAACTTGGATATGTCCAACAAGAAGTTAAGAGTTTAGAAAAGAAATACTTTAATTTAAGAGAACAAAAAGATTTATCTAATTTGGATATTTATAAGGAACATATTAAAAATTATAATGGTACTTTAGGCATTATTATGGAAGTTGATAATAAAGATGTTAATTTACTTAAATCGATTGCTGATAGTTTAATTGGTGTTTTAGGTACTGGATTTGTATTTTTTGCTAATGTAAAAAGTGATGGTAGTGTTAATTATTTAGCTCGCAGTAATTGTTCTTTAAATGCTGGTTTTGTTGTTAAAAATGCATCTATTGCTTCTAATGGTAATGGTGGTGGTAGTCCTACTTTTGCTCAAGGTGGCGGAAAAGAGACTAATAATCTTAAGAGTATTTTAGAAGAGGTAGGAGCAGCTTTAAATGAGTGTAAATAATTACTTAATTGAAGGTGAAGATTATGTTTCTGTTCAAAGTGTTATTAAGGATGTCATCTTAAAAAATAAGTTTGAAGAAGTAGTTTCAGAATGTTATGATTTAGCTGATAGTTCTTTAGAGAAAGCTTTGGAAGACTTAGATACTTATGGACTTTTTTCAGATAAGAAAATTGTTATAGTTAATAATGTTGAGACATTAAGTAAAGAGGAAAATAGTAAGGATTTGGATCATTTGTATAGATATTTGGATGATCCTAATCCTGCTAATTTATTATTTTTATGTAGTAAGAAACTTAATTCTACTTTGAAAGTGACAAAGGAATTAAAGAAAAAATGTACTTATATCAAGGCAGAACTTGATAAAAATAAGTTTGCGAAAGATTTACTTGCTGACTATAAAATCGATAATAAAGCACTTAATTTATTATTTGAATATTGTCTTGATGATATTACTAAGTTAGAAAATGAAATTATAAAGTTAAAGACTTATAAGTGTAAGGAAAAGGCTATTAATGAGAAAGATGTTTTAGATTTATGTGTTGCGAAGTTGGGAGATGCTAGTGAATTAACATTTTCTTTTAGTAGATCTTTAGCGGAAAAGGATAAGAAAAGGGCTTTAGAAAAGTATAGAGAATTATTAAATTATAATATTGAACCTTTAAGTATTGTTGGTTTACTTGCTAGTCAAATAAGAATTATTTATCAGGTTAAATGTTTGAGAGATGAAGGCTTAAATAATAATGAAATCGCAGCAAAGTTAGATGTAAAACCTTATCGAGTTACTAAGACTTTAGAATTGACTAATTATTATACTTTTAAAGAGTTACTTAATTTAATGATTAATTTACAGAAAATAGATTTACAAATAAAAACTACTAGTGTGGACGCAAATTCATTAGTTGAACTTTTTATATTAAACATATAGATTTTAATTTATATGTTTTTTCTTGGCATATTTTTCATTTTATTATATACTGTTTATAGTAGGTGGTGAGTTTTATGTCTTTTGATGATGTGGAAAAGGCAAGAATTAAGTATAAGAATAAATTGATTAAGGTTATTCTTATTTCTTTAGTTGTTATTGCAATTGCAGCAATATTTGTTTTTATGTATACTGATGATCCTAATGCTATTTTATTTTTATTTCTTCCTGGATTTTTCTTGGTTATTTTGGATGGAATTATTGTATCAAAGGATAAGAAAAATTATACTTATGCATTTAAGGATTTTTTTGTAAAAAGTGCATTAGAAAAAGTAATTACGGACTTAAAGTATATGCCTGGATCTGGTATTGGTTATAATGTTATTAAAGGTACAGGTATGATGAACATGGGTGATAGATATTCGTCTGAAGACTTTGTTTCTGGAAAGTATAAAAATATTAATTTTTGTCAGGCTGATGTTCATATAGAAGAGCAACATGAATATACGGATTCTGATGGCCATACTTCAACTTATTATGTGACTATTTTTAAAGGCAGATGGATGATATTTGAATTTAATAAGACTTTTAAAGCTAATGTTCAAGTATGTCAAAAGGGCTTTGGAAATAATAAAGTTAATAATTCTATATTCTCTAAGGGTACTAGATATCAAAAAATACAAATGGAGTCAACTGATTTTAATAAGAGATTTTTAGTGTATGCTCAAGATGCACATGACGCTTTTTATATTATTACACCTCATATAATGGAAAAAATAATTAAGTTATCTGACAATAGTAATGGTAAAATTTTATTATGTTTTATTAATAATCAGTTACATGTTGGTTTATATGATAATAAAGATTCATTTGAACCTAGTAGTTGTTTTAGAACAATTGATACGGAAAGAGTTACACAAGATGTACTTTCAGATATTAATAAAATTACAATGTTTGTTGATGAATTAGAGTTAGATAATGATTTATTTAAGAATAATGATGTTTAGTTATAATGATTAGAAGTGGGTGTTTTCTTTGAATCTTGAAAAGTTTAAAAGAGTTAGACGCTGGTGTCAAATTTGGACTATTATTTTAGTATTAATACCATTTTTACTTTGGTATTTCTTTACCAATGTTTACACTGGAGAATATAATGATGTTGTAACTGGAAATAAGGGTTTTATAATTAGATTTTCTATATGTATTTTGGCTGTGTGTCTATATGTAGTCCTAATTTATTTTTGTGTAATTAGGTCTAAGAAAAAATATAGTAATTACTATAAAGAATATTTTGTTTTAAAAGCATTAAAACAAAATTTTACTGATGTTATTTATAAACCTGAGGCAGGTGTTAGCAAGAAGGCTATTACCGATACTGGTGTTATACATATGGGTGATAAGTTTACTTCTAATGATTATATTTCGGGAAAGTATAAGGGAGTTAAGTTTAGACAATCTGATGTTGAAATGGAAAAAGAAAGGCACATATATATACCTGGTAAAGATGATATTTCAAAACTTACATACTATGTTACTTTATTTAAAGGTAGATGGATGATATTTGATTTTAATAAAAATTTTAAGGCCAATGTTTGCGTTTATGAAAATGGTTTTCTAAATAAAAAAATAAACTCCATATTTTCTCCAGTTAAATATAAAAAAGTCGATTTAGAGTCTCGTGAATTTAATAAAGACTTTAATGTTTATGCAGTTAATGAGGAAGAAGCATTTTATATTATTACGCCACATTTTATGGAGAAAATTTCTAAGTTAAACGATGTGTGTTCTGGAAAATTAATTTTGTGTTTTATTAATAATCAGTTACATGTTGGTTTATATAATGGTGATGATTCTTTTGAGGCACCGAGTTATTTTAGAATATTTAGTAAAAAGTCAGCTATTAAGTCAATAAATAAAGATATTAAATTAATTACAATGTTTGTTGATGAGTTAGGATTGGATATTGACTTATTTAAAAGCAAAGATGTAAATTAGTGTATATTATTTATTTCTTTTAGTTTTGATTTTATCTTTTTATGATAAAATTAAATATAGATATGATGGTTGAAAGGAGGTGTAGTTGATGGAAATATTAATAGTTGTTGGCGTTTTAGTACTTATTATCATAATATGGTATATTTCAGTTTCTAATGCTTTTAATAAGGATATTGTTAAAATTGATGAGGCTGATTCTGGTATAGATGTTGCGTTAACTAAGAGATATGATGTTTTAACTAAAATGATAGCTGTTTGTAAAGGATATGCTAAACATGAAAAGGAAACTATTACTGATACTATTAAATATAGAAAAGGTATGAGTATGGAAGAAAGAGTTGAAGCTAATAATAAAATGAATGAAACTCTTGGTAAAATCAATGTTTTAGCTGAAGCTTATCCAGATTTAAAAGCTAGTGAAAACTTTAAAACATTACAGACTGCTATTGCTGATGTTGAAGAACATTTACAAGCTGCTAGACGTTTATATAACTCAAATATATCTTCTTATAATCAAAGAGTAGTATCTTTCCCTTCTAGTATTATTGCTTCTTCAAAAGGACTTAGTAAAAGAGAATTCTTTGAAGCTGATGAAGCTAAAAAGGAAGATGTTAAAATAGAGTTTTAAAAAAAGATATTCTTACTTTAGAATATCTTTTTTTGTTTGGATCTTTTAATCCTTATTATTAGGATCAGTTTTAATAAGCATTTTGTTTATTTGATTTGTATTTGGTGTTAGAAGAAGTTCTTTTTCTTCAATAGACATTTTAGCAAGGTATTCTTTGCAGTCGTCTATTTCTTGTTTGGCATCAGCAATTTGTCTTGTAATGGTTGCTACTTTATTAGTACGATGACCAGTGTTTTTTCTTAAACAATTCTTTTTGTATTCAATTAGGGAACTTGTACTTTTATAATTATCTATAGCGTCTTGATCTATTGACATGGCTTTTCTATATAAATCAATATATGAAGCTACTTCAGTTGACTTTTCAGCAAACTGTTTCATGTAATTTATGTAACCAGTGATTGCTTTTTGTAATCTGTCATCTGGTTGATAATCATTATTTTCTTTACTCTCGTGCCAGAAATTATCAAATTCTAAAAGAACTTCTTTTAAAGTTAATGGTTTATTTGAATATTTCTTAAGACTAGGCATGATAGTTTCTAGTTCTTCACGTCTGCTTAAATCATTTACTTTAGTAATGAAATCTGCTCTCATACTGTCTTTAAAGTCATCTGGTGTAACTGTTAAATGGTCTATTTCTGCTGCTTCAGCAGCATTTACTAATTGTGTTAACTCTTGAATTGTTTCTTTAAAATCTGTATATCCTTTACTGCTAATGATGTATTTTAAATACTTTAAAGTGTTTTTTCTGCTACCGAACTTTTCATTATAAAATCTAATTAATTGTGATACTTCATCTGGTGACTTTTTTGTTACAGTTCCTTTTATACCAGCGATATCACAAGTATAAGTATATGTTTCTTCATAGTCTTTGTTCATGTTTTCATTGTAGGCAGCTAAAAGTTGACCATAATTGATAATTTCATCAGCTGGATTTAATTTTGAAGTTATTCTTAATACATCTTTTATAGTAATATCTCCATTTGCTTTGGAATTAATGATATTTTGGAGCCTTTTTCTATTAGCTTGTGCTTGTTTTATAAACTCTTCTGTGTTTTCATCATCATCTTTTTGTTCTTGAAGAGTTTTAGCTCTTTCTTGTGATAAACTTACTATTTTGTTTTCTAAATTCTCTATTCTAAATAGAATGCTTTTTCTTTGTGCTTCAGTTATTTCTGATATTTCTTTAATTATTTCACCTTTTTCTCCAGCAATTAAGGAAAGACAACTTTCCATTGTAATATTTTTTGTTGCGGGATTAGTACTTGCTATTTGAGTAAAAAGAGTAGTAGGGATGTTACTATCTTGAATGTCTATATCATAAAAAAACATTGATGATCCTATGGCGTCACATTCTAGCCAAATTGGTTCGTTTTGAATTTTATTTTTTGCTGGAGTACTAGTTTTTACTTTCCATTTAAAACCGGTTTCTTTAGATAGGGCAGCGGCTACTTTTGTTAATAGCTTTTTGCCTTCTATAGTGTGCTTTTGTAAGATGTGTTCTATTGCTACTATTGTTCTTTCATCATCATTTAAATAACTATTTAAAAATTTATCTTCATCAATACCTAGAATTCTACAAAGTATTTCTGTTAATTCTTTACTCACTGTTATCAGCTCCTTTTAACACACTATTATATTTTATTATTATTTATTTTTCAATGATTTATTTGTTTTTTAATTTTTCTAGACGATCATATATTTCTTTTATTTGTTTTTCATAACCTATGTCTTTTGGTTGATAATATTTTTTGTTTTTTAGTTTATCTGGCAAATATTGTTGCTTAACATAAGCACCTTTATAATCATGAGGATATTTATAATCTGTAGATGAAGTTTTTATATGATTTGGGACATTTCCAGTATTGCCATTTTCAATGTCTTCTAAAGCTTTGTCTAAAGCAACATGGGCTGTATTACTTTTAGGAGATAGGGCCATTTCAGCTACTATTGTTCCAAGTGGGATTCTAGCCTCTGGTAGACCGACACGTTCTGCGGCGTTAATTGCGGCATCTACTCTTGGACCGATGGCCGGATTTGCTAGACCGATATCTTCATAGGCAATGACACTCATTCTTCTATATATTGAATCTAGGTCTCCTTCTATTATTAATCTTCCTAAATAGTGTAGGGCAGCATCTACGTCAGAACCGCGAATTGACTTTTGAAAGGCACTTAAGACATCATAATGACCATCACCATTTTTATCAGCAAAAAAGACTGGTTTATTATTTATCCTTTTTATCTTTTCTTCGGTAATAGTTTTATCATCTGTTGAGTAATAAGATATTTCTAATAGATTATACGCGTATCTTAAGTCCGTTCCAGCTAGTTTTGCGATTAGGTTGATACTTTTATCATCTATCTTAATATCTTTTAAATCAGGGTGTTTTATGGCTCTTTTAAGGCCTGTTATAATATCATCAGTAGTTAATTCTTCTAATTCAAATAATTGACATCTACTTCTGATTGCTGGATTTATAGCGTGATATGGATTAGACGTTGTCATTCCAATTAGTGTTATTAATCCAGATTCTAATGCTGGTAATAAGACATCTTGTTTATCTTTATTTAGACGATGTATTTCATCCATGATTAAAACAATACCATCATAGACTTTTGCTTCTTCAATTACGATATCTAAATCTTTTTTAGTATTTATAGTAGCATTTAAAAATCTATATCTAACATCTAAATCTTTTACAATTGCATTTGCGATACTAGTCTTGCCAATACCAGGCTTTCCATATAATATCATAGAAAATAATTTTTTATTTTTAACTAAGTTAGTTAGTATTTTATCTTTTCCAATTAAATGAGTTTGTCCTATAACTTCATCTAGCGTACTTGGTGCTAATTTGAGTGCTAAAGGTTTATTCATAGTATCACCTGTTTCTTTATATAATTATATTTTAACAAATTGATGCTTAAATATCTAGAAAGATTACTAATTTTTGGTATAATATAATTGGTGGTATGATGAATATAAATGACGCTATTAGTGATTTTATAAATTATTGTATATTTGAAAAAGGTTTATCTAATAAAACTCGGGAATCTTATTTAAATGACTTGGATGTATATAGAAGTTTTTTGAATGAGAGAGGAATTTTTAATGTTAAGGATATTCATGACGATGATATAAAGGAGTTTTTAAAGGAGAGAAGTTCTTTGGAAAAGACTACTACTATTGCTCATAATTTGACAGTTATTAAGAACTTTCATTCATATTTATTAAGAGAAAATATTTTATCTTATGATCCAGCTTTATATATAGAAAGACCAAAGTTAAGAAAGAGTTTACCTAGGACTTTGAGTATGGAAGATGTTAGTCTTTTGCTTGATATTCAATTAGAGAGTGTATTTGACTATCGTAATAAGGCTATGTTAGAATTAATGTATGGCACAGGTTTAAGAGTTAGTGAAATTGTTAATTTAACTATTAATGATATTGATTTAACAAATTGTTTGGTGAGAGTATTTGGTAAAGGTAGTAAGGAAAGAGAAATTCCTTTAGGAGAATATTCTATATATTATTTGAAACTTTATTTGGATAGACGTAAGAGTATGTTGAAAGATAAGCCTTGTGATAAGTTATTTTTAAATAATCATGGATTAGGTATGACAAGGCAAGGATTTTTTAAGAACTTGAAACAGTTATTGGTTTCTAAAGGATTAAATCCTGATGTGTCGCCTCATACGTTAAGACATAGTTTCGCTACTCATTTATTAAATCATGGTGCGGATTTACGTAGTATTCAGGAAATGTTAGGACATTCTGATATTGCGACTACAAAAATATATACGCATGTTAGTGATGATAAGGTTATAGCTGATTATAATATGTATCATCCTCGTAGTCATAAAGGAGATGTTTAATAATGCGTTTTAAAAGAGTTTTTTTAATCGTTTTGGATTCATTAGGTGTTGGTGAGACAACTGATGCGGTTAGTTTTGGTGACAATGGTGCTAATACGTTAGGACATGTTAATGAACAATGTGATTTATTTATACCTAATTTAAAGAAAATTGGTTTTTTAGATACACTTAATATGAGCGATAATGATGATGTTGATGCTTATTATACTATTGCGAAACCTATAAATGCCGGTAAGGATACTTTAAATGGTCATTATGAAATGTTAGGTATTAAGAATGATATTCCATTTAAGACGTTTAATAATGGATTTACATACGATATTTTAGCTGGTATTGAGGAAGTTACTGGTAGACGTGTTATTGGTAATAAATGTTCTAATGATGATTTAGCTATTATTAATGAACTTGGTGAAAGACAATTAAATTATGGATCTTTAATTATTTATACTTCTGCTGATTCTGATTTACAAGTAGCAGCACATGAAGACTGTATTCCTATTCCTACTTTGTATCAGTATTGTGAGAGAATTAGAGCTTTAACTTTAAGAGAAGAATGGAGAGTAGGGAGAGTTATTGCGAGACCTTTTACGGGTAGTGTTGGTAAGTTTAAACTTATTAATAATGCAAGACGTGATTATGCTGTTAAGCCACCTAAAAAGACGGTTATGGATAGTTTAATTGAAAATAGTTATAATGTTATCGCAATTGGAAAGATTAATGATATTTTTGATGGTCAAGGTATAAATAAAAATATTAAAGCTAATAATAATTCTGAAGCTGTAAATAAATTAATTGATATTATGGATAAGAATTTTACGGGTTTATGTATAAGTAATTTATCTGATTTTGATAGTTTGTATGGCCATACTAGAGATGTAGCTGGATATGGTAGAGCAATTGAAGAGTTAGATGTTGATATACCTATTATTTTAAATAAATTAGAAATTGATGACTTATTAATTATTACAGCTGATCATGGTAATGATCCTACATTTAAGGGAAATGATCATACTAGAGAAAATGTTCCGGTAATTATATATAGTCGTAATTTTAAGAAACCTTCTAGATTAAAACCATTTGATACTTTTGCTAATATAGGAGCAACTATTGCTGAGAATTTTGATGTAGAAAAACCAGAAATTGGTATTAGTATATTGGATGAATTGAAGTAATTTGGAGATGTAAATGAAAAAAATAGATTTAGATAGTCCTGAATATATATTTTTTAATTGTAATGGAAAGACTCAGGACATTCCCGTTTTATTTGGTACAAAGCAACCGGTTATATTTGTTATTGATGAAATGGTTCAGAGTGAAGTTGGAAATAAAAAAGCGATAGAGGAAATTAATGAATTTTTAGTTAAGAATCCTTCTCTTGATAATGTTATTGTTGCTCCTTATCCTGTAGAATTTGATTTTTCTCGTTTTTTAAAGTTTGAAAATTTATTCTATAAAGAATATGATAATATTTTGGAACCTGAACGTATTTCTTTAAGAACTATTGATCATTATGTGTCTAGAATATCTGAAGATGAAACTGTAAAAGCTTGTTGCGAACCGTTTCCATTAAAACACTGCAAAGAAGTTGACGATAAGTTAGACTTATTTATTAGAGATATTAAGAAAAGTGATTTATCTCCTTTTGAAAAAGTTATGGCTACTTATATTATTTGCACTCATTTTATTGATTCTGTTCATGATGATGGTATAGAAGAAGAATATGATAAAAACATTTACAGTAGTGCTTTTCATATTTTAAGCGATGATGAAGATGGCTATCAAGCAAAATGTGCTGGTTATACGGATATATTCACTAGATTATTAGCTAAACTTGATATAACTGCTTCACCTATGTTAATTTCTTGTTCTAATATTGATTTTTATCATAGTGTTGCTGCTGTTGATATACATGATGAAAAATATGATGTTGATGGATGCTATATATGTGATGTAAGATCTGATTCTGATAGTAGGGAATTTATTGATAAAAAGGTTAGAAAAACCTTAACTGATGCTGAAAAAGAACATTATTATACTTACAATAGTTTGAAATACTTTTGTTTAACGTTTCAAGACTATGATTATTTTGTTAATCCTAATATGGAACAAATGATATATTCTATCGGTTCAGGTGAGGCTAATGCTGAAGCTTCAATTTCTGAAGATAGAGTAGAACTAATTAATATATGTAGTGCTTTAATGAGAGTTTCCTTATTTACATATTTAACTGATGGAAATAAAGAAATGTCTACAGGCGATAGTGCATTGGAAAAAATAATGAAAGAATCTGGCAAGGCAACTGCTAAAATTGGTTCTTTCAGAAAAAAAGCGGATCAGTTCTATTCTGACTTAATTGGCAAAGAAAAAATAGGGTAGTAATCGCCCTATTTTTATTTTTTATGGAAAAGAGGGTTATTCCTCTTCTTCGTCAGCTTCAGTTTCATCTTCGTCTTCTGAATCTACCTCATATTCATTGTCTGTAATTGGACTTGCTGTATTTTCGAAGCTTTGACATACTGTTTCTTCTGTACATTCACATTCATCGTTATTGCAAGTACAGCTAATTTTTACTGATTCTAATTCACAACATTCTTCATCTTTATTATTATGTTTACAAGTATCAACATCGCATTTAATATTCTTGTTAGTAGTTTTTTTACTCATGAATATGTCCTCCTCTCTAATTATTATTTTGGAGAGTTTTTTCTAAATTATACAATGTTAAATATTTTAAATTTAGATGAATAATCATACGTCTTTTAGTATTTAAATCGCTTAAAATGCATTTTAGATTTTATGCATAATTCTAATAGGGCGGCAATGCTATAAATTAAAGCGTAGTTTATTTAGTTAATTTTAGTATATAGATAGATGGATAACAATAGTACTAATAATGTACTATAGATAAATGTGATTTACAAACATAAAAGTAAATAAAAATAATTTTAATAAATTTATATTTAAAATTTATATGTAATATTATATAATTGTTTGTAGATGAATGAATAACAATAGGATAACATTGTATTAATCTTTATTTGTATACATATTAAGATAGGGCAATATTTTATTATAGTTTAATTTAGAAATATATATAGAAGTTAACATAATATCAATTATAGGAAGTTGTAATACTG
>CAVKJF010000007.1:0-24274 GCA_963656615.1 bacterium
CTAAACAAGCTATTGATAAAATGAAATATGAAATAGCTAACGAATTTGGTGTAAATTTAGGTGCTGATGCTACTAGCCGTGCAAATGGTTCAGTTGGTGGTGAAATCACTAGACGTTTAGTACAAAACGGTTTAAACCAAGTTTCTGGAAGCTATAATACAAATAAATAAGTTAAATAATTTATAGCTTAAAAGATAGGCCTTACTGGTCTATCTTTTGTTTTGTAATTTTTGATATGCTGTAGTATAATATTAATAGATTTAGAAATGAGGTTCTTATTATGAAAATTCTATCTATTAATGCAGTTAATGATTATTTAAGATTTTGTTTATTTGATATAGATAGTAATTCTTTATTAGCAAAAGGGTTATTTGAAAGAATAGGTATGGAAGGTAGTACTTGTTCAATTATGTATAATGATGAAAAGTTTGTACAAGAAGTTGAGTGTGCTAGTTTTGATGATGTTGCAAATATTTTATTAGATAAATTAATTAGTTTAGATATTATTAAATCTTCATTTGAAATAAATGCTATTGGTCATAAAGTAATTCATGGTAAAGATTTGTTTGATAATGGTGTTTTACTTGGTGAGAACGTAATGGAGAAGTTGGAAAAGTTAAAAGATGAATTTCCAATGTATAATAATAGTAGTGTTACTGCTATTAAATCTTTTAAAAGAGCTATGCCAGATACTATGCAAGCAGCGTTTTTTGATACTTCTTTTGCTAATGATATGGAAGAAAGTACTTATTTGTATCCGGTTCCTTATTCTTGGTATAGTGAATATGGTTTAAGAAAATATGGATTTCATGCAATAAGTCATAAATATGTTTCAAAAGAAGTAGGGAAAATTATTGGTAGTGATGAGTATAAATTAATAAGTTGTCGTATTAATGATATGACTGGTTCTATTTCAGCTATTAAGAATGGTAATTGTGTTGATAATTCAATGGGATTTACACCTTTATCAGGTTTAATGATGAGTACTAAATCTGGTGATGTTGATACGTCTATAATTCCATATATAATGGAACGCGAAGGTAAGAATGCTTCTGAAGTTATAGATGACTTGAATAATAGATCTGGGTTATTTGGAATGAGTGAAGTATCTGATAA
The DNA here is from genome assembly GCA_963656615.1 of bacterium. Lineage (GTDB taxonomy): Bacteria > Bacillota_I > Bacilli_A > RF39 > UBA660 > CAG-877. The sequence continues at coordinate 1,117 of CAVKJF010000007.1, forward strand.
TATAAATGATATTGTTAGAGAAAGCAATTCTGGTAATCATAAAGCAAGTGTTGCGCTAGATAAATTTATTAGAAGAATAGTTGATTATATTGCACAATATTATGTTTTATTAAATGGTGCTGATATTATTACTTTTACTTCTGATGTTTTAGTTAATAATTTTGATATACTTAAAATAATTTGTAATAGATTATCTTGTTTAGGAGTAGAAATTGATAGTAATATATCAGAATTATCTAACTCCGTAGAGAAGATTAGTAGTAAAAAATCTAAAGTTTTAGTATATGTTGTTCCAGTTGATGAGGAAACTGTTATTGCTAAGGATACTTATAATTTAATAAATAGATAGGAAATGTGTAATGTATAAGAAGATATTTAAGGAAATAAAAAAATATAATACAATTGTAATTGCTAGACATGTAGGTGTTGATCCTGATGCTATGGCTAGTCAAATAGCTCTTAGAGATTCAATTAAACTTACTTTTCCAGAGAAGAAGGTAATTGCAGTTGGTACTGGTAGTGCAAAGTTTACTTTTTTAGGGAAGTTAGATAAGTTAGAAAAGTTTAATAACGCTTTGCTTATAGTTACTGATACACCTGATAGAAGACGTGTTGATGGGCCTAATGTAGATGATTTTGATTATGCTATTAAAATTGATCATCATCCTTTTATTGAAAAGTTTTGTGATTTAGAATTAATTGAAGATACAGCAACATCAGCTTGTGAAGTTATTATGAGATTAATAAAAAATACAGGATTAAAATGTAATAAAGAAATTGCTGAAGTATTATTTATGGGACTTGTATCTGATTCTAATCGTTTCTTATTTAGTAGTTGTACTGCTGAAACATTTAGTTTGGTTTCTGAATATTTAGCTGAGTATAAGTTTGATATTTCTCCGTTGTATCAACAACTTTATTCTAGACCCTTGAATGAAGTTAGGTTAGAAGGATATATATCACTTAATATGACAGTTACTGAAAATAAATTAGGATATATTAAAATAACAGATGAGATTATTAATAAGTTTGGTGTTGATAGTGCTTCTGCTGGTAACTTAGTTAATAATTTTAACTTCATCAATGAAGTTTTGGTTTGGGCTACTATTACTGAAGATTTAAAGAATGATCAGATTAGAGTTTCTATTAGATCTCGTGGTCCAGGAATAAATCATATAGCTGAGAAGTATCATGGTGGTGGACATAAACAAGCTTCTGGTGTTAAATTAAAGACATTTGATGAAGCTATGGAATTAATGAATGACTTAGATAAGTTCTTAGCTGAATATAATAATAAAGAGGAGACGTTGGAAAATGGTGATTAAAGAGGCAAATTTGGATATTATTGCGACTAGGAGAAGTCAATATCCAGAAGATGGAAAGGCTGAGTTTTTACTAGTTGGTCGTAGTAATGTTGGTAAAAGTAGTTTTATAAATTCAATACTTTCTAGAAAGAATTTAGCACATACTTCTTCTAAACCTGGTAAGACTCAAACTCTTAATTTTTATAAGGTAAATGATAAATTCTATTTAATTGATGTTCCAGGCTATGGATATGCTGCAACTGATAAAAAGACACAAGCTAAATTTGGAATGATGATAGAGGAATATTTAGAAAAAAGAGATACTTTAAAAAGAGTATTTATGTTGATAGACTTCAGAATGAAGCCTACGGAAGATGATTTACTTATGTACAATTTTTTAAAGTATTATAATTTGCCAGTTACAGTTATTGCAACTAAGGCTGATAAAGTAGGCGGTAGTAAGAAAGAAAAAAATCTTAAAGTCATACTTGATACTTTAGATTTAGTTGTTGGTGATGACTTGGTAGTGTTTTCTAGTGTAACTAGACTTGGTGTAAAAGAAGTTTTGAAAAAAATAGAAGACTTAGTAGGTTAAGTAAACTTACTGAGTCTTTTTCATATATTATTACTAGGTGATATCTTTGCATATTGAAATGAATTCTAATAATATTTTTATTTTCCTTAATATATATAATGTTTATAGTTTGGAAAAAGAGGACTTGATTAAACAAGTTAAAGATGTGATTATAAAATATAAAGGCAAACTTAATATGAAAGGCTTTTATAAAGTTAAAGTTCATGTTGGAGAGGATATTGGACTGTTTATAGATATATATAAAATAGATGATATAGAATATTCTAATTCATTAGACTTAAGAATATTAATTTTTTATGATGAGACTTTTTATTTTGAAACAGATGACTATTTTGTTATAGAAGATGTTGATAATGTTAGATATTTTAATAATAAATATTACTGTTTAGCTACTGATGTTTTAGTTGATAGAGTTATTGAGTTTGGAAAGTTTATTTATGGTGATGAAGTTTCTAAAATGTTAAATGGGAGCATTTTGGTATAAAAAAAAGAATCTTTTGGATTCTTTAAATTACTATTGCGATCATGTTGTTTGATCCTTTGTTTACAACTTTTGTTAAAGTAGTTTGAAGTTTAAATCTGATGTTATCTGGCATTAGACTTATTTTTGACTGGATACCTTCTTGAACTATTGAGTCAAGACTTCTACCAAAGATTTCACTTTTCCATATTTCATTTGGATTATTATCATGATCTTTCATTAGGTAATCTATTAGTTCTTTACATTGAACTTCACTACCTATTATTGGCTCAAAAGTTGATTCAACATCGACTCTTATCATATGAATTGATGGCGCAACGGCTTTTAGTTTAACACCATATCTTGGACCTTGTTTTATTATTTCAGGTTTATCTAATTTCATATCTTCAATAGATGGAGTTGCGACACCGTAACCGGTTTGTTTGACCATTTTTAAAGCGTACTTTATTTGATCATACTCCTTTTTAGCAATGTTATAGTCTTGGAATAATGATAATAAGTCAGCTTTGTTTTTTACGTCTATTTTAATGATATCAGTTAATGTTTTATTATAAAGTTCGGCATTGGCTGTTAGATTTACGGTAATTATTCCAGTTGAAGGATCGACGTCTGATAAATAACTTTTTTCGATCATAGGATTAGTTAGAAAATGACTTATTATGTTGTCTATATCTCTTAATTTATCTATTTCAACAACACTTTCTTTTATTGATTCAATGTAACTTTTCTTAACTTCATGTTCAGGGTTTAATATTGCGATCCATTCAGGCATATTTACTTTTACTTCTAAGACTGGGAATTCATATAATGCTTCTTTTAAAATGTTATACATGTCTTTTTCATTCATGGCTTCTACACTAATTGGTAGTACTGGAACATTGTATTCTTCTTTTAATTTATCAGCTAATTTTTCTGTTTCTGGAAGAGTTGGATGAGTTGTATTTAGAACTATTATAAATGGTTTACCTATGTTTTTTAATTCTTCTATTACTCTTGATTCGGCTTCTACGTAGTCATTTCTTTCAAATTCGCCGATAGAGCCATCTGTTGTTACAACGATACCAATGGTAGAATGGTCTTTTATAACTTTTTCTGTTCCTATTTCAGCAGCTTCTACAAATGGTATTTCTTCTGTGTACCATGGAGTTTTTACCATTCTAGGTCCATTTTCATCTGTTGCTCCTTGAGCTTTATCAATCATGTATCCAACACAGTCTATTAATCTAATATTACATGTAAAGTCATCTATTTTAATATTGGCAGCATTATTGGGAACAAACTTTGGCTCGGTAGTCATAATTGTTTTACCGGCAGCACTTTGGGGAATTTCGTCTAGGGCTCTTTTTCTTTCATATTCATCTTCAATATTTGGAACAATTAATGTTTCTACCATACGCTTTATGAAAGTTGATTTACCAGTTCTTACGGCACCAACAACACCTAAGTAGATATCTCCATTTGTTCTTTTCGCAATATTTTTTATTATTTCTTGTTTATCCATATACATTCTCCTTATACAGTAAAGATTATGATGTTTTTTGTAAAAAAAGAACTTTTTATGTTTATAATTTTACTTTTAATAGATATTATGATATATTTGATATAGTAGAGAGGTGTTTATATGAAAAAAGTTATTTATTTTTTAATGGTTGGAATATTAGCTTGTCAATTTATGGTTACTAATGTATTGGCTGCTGGTGAATTAGTTGATCTTGATGTTGTTGCGGAAAAAGGTAATGAATATCTTAGATATGGTTTTGGTATTTCTGATACTACCTATGCTCCTTTAAAGAATGATACTACTAAGAAGCAATTTGTAGTTACTGATGGTGATAATGATGCTCTTTATTTCCCTTATGATACTGATCATTTGGAATACAAGAATCAAAATAAAGTCACTACATGTGATGATTTTGGTAAAACATTTTTTGAGGATATTTCATTATCAATGATTATAGTTGGCGTTTATTATGCTGCTGGAGGTACTGATGAACAGATTTCTAATATAAGTACTTGGATGTCTGATGATAAATTTAGTGATTATGATAAATATGGTATTATTATTGAAACAAAAGATTTTGAATATAAAGAGGAAAATTCAAGTTGTTCTGGTAATTATTTAGAATATTTAAAATTGTCTTTTGATAAGGAAAAAATTCAAAATGTAATAAAAGATTTTGGTGGTACCAGAAACCCTAATTATGTTGATGATGATGATGAAAAATTTACACCTAGTATTTCTTTTGGTACAACTTCAGCTGATTATATTACAATAGCTGCTGATGTTTTTGATATTTATGATTCAGATGAAGCTAAGAACTGTAATATTTATAGATCTGAAAGTGAAGACGGTGAATATAAACTTATAGGTACTGTTGCTTGTGACGGTTCTAATTATTTATATGATAAAGATGTTGTTAATGGTAAAAGGTATTTTTATAAAGCAAGCGTTGTTGGTAGTAATAAATTAAGTGGTGTTTATAGTGCTACTGCTGTTACTGCTAAAAGTACACCTAGTGATAATCCTGATACGGGAATGTCAATAGCTTATGTACTTGGGGCTTTATTATTAGTTTTAACTTTTGCAACCATTATAGTTTTTAATAGAGACAAAATAGAAGTAAAATAAAAAAGAGAAGTGTTCTCTTTAAAACATATTGCCAATATCCTTTGGGATATTGTCTTTTTTTATGGCATCAATTATTCTTTGTTCCTTTTCTTTTGAAACTTCTTTTCCCGTCATGTTACTTATGTCTTTTATAACTTCTCTTAAAGTATTTTCATCTTTCATATTACTTCTTTGTAATTTGTCAGCTAAAGATAATATAGTTTCTTTATTTATATTTGTCTTTTTTTCAACTCTTTTGAAAAAACTATCTCCAAACATAAAAAACCTCCTACATAATTATATGTGGAGGTTTGTATTTTGTTCTTATTGTCCTTTATTTCTTTTATTTGCTAGAGCCTGACATTGTTTATTAAATTCTTCTAATGTTATAGCATTATTTTTCAATCTGCTATGTAAAATAGCTAGAGATTTATCATATACTTCATTATTATTTTCAATGTTTGTGTATTTAAATTCTGAAATATCTTTAGTTAACATGTTATTAGAAAAATTATTATTTATGTTAGGTTGTTGAAATGATCTTTTTTCTGGTGTTATTCCTGGTTGTTCTTGATTTCTATTGAAATTTGAGTTTTCAAAGTTTTTTCTTGGATCTGGATTAAAATTATTTCCTATTATCATAATTTACCTCTAATTTTCATCGTTTCTATTTTTAAATTGTAAGACAATTGGTGTTCCAGTAAAGTCAAAGTTTTCTCTAATTTTATTTTCTAAATATCTTTCATATGAGAAGTGTACTAAACCTTTACTATTTACTCTAAAAGTAAACTTTGGTGGCTTAGTTCCAGTTTGAGATGTAAAATATATTTTTAAACGTTTTCCTTTATATGATGGTGGTATATTTAATTGATAAGCGTCTAAAATAACTTCATTTATAAGACTTGTTTTTATTTCTTTTTTAATATTTTCAGCAACTTTTATTACTTCTGGCATTAGTGTATGAATTCTTTTTTTAGTTAATGCTGATAAGTAAACAATAGGTGCATATGTTGCGAATTGGAATTCAGCACGCATTAATTTTTCAAATTCTTGTATTGTGGTATCTTTTACAGTGTCCCATTTATTAACAACAAATATTAATCCTTTACCTTTTTCTATAGCGTATCCAGCAATATGTTTATCGTGTTCTGTTATACCTTCTTCAGCATTTATTACTACTAAGCATATGTCACTATTATCAATTGACTTTAGAGATCTAAAAAGGCTGTATTTTTCAATACTTTCAAATACTTTACCTTTTTTTCTCATACCAGCTGTATCTACTAAGATGTATTCTTCATTATGGTACTTTAAAACAGAATCTATTGAGTCTCTTGTTGTTCCGGCTATATCAGATACAACAACTCTTTCCTCATTTAAAAGAGCATTCATAAGACTACTTTTACCAACATTTGGTCTACCAATAATTGAAAAACGTAATCTGTTATCTTCTTGATCTTCTTTTTCTTTGAAATCATTTGTAACTGTATCCATTAATTCTATATAGCCAATGTTATGAATACTACTAATTGGTATATAAGTATCAAATCCTAATTCATAAAAGTCATAGATATTATTTTCAGCTTCTTTAACATCCATTTTGTTTATAGCAACAATTACTTTCTTTTGACTTTTTCTTAATATCTCTTTGATAATTAAATCATTACTAGTTAATCCTTCTTTACCATCTACCATGAAAATAACAATATCAGCTTCTTTGATAGCTATTTCAGCTTGCATTTTAATCTCATCATTAAATTTTTCATTACTAGTATCTATTCCACCGGTATCTACTAAATAGAATTTTTTTTGATTATATATTGCTTCTTGATAAATACGATCTCTTGTTACTCCTGGAGTATCTTCTATTATAGAAATCTTCTTACCAACAATTTTATTAAATAAAGTTGATTTACCAACATTTGGTCTTCCAACTAAAGCTACTGTAGGCAATGACATAGTATCCCTCCCTAATTCAGCCTTAATTATAGCATACATTTGTAAACTTTCAAAGAAAATTCGCTTTATTTATAGTAACTGATTTGTTTTGTGATATACTTATTATAGGAAGGTGATTTAATGAATTTAGAAGAGAAAAAGAATAATATAGAATGGTATGATAATCCAACAATTATTACTTGGCTAATCATTTTAATTATTTCAGTTATTATATTAAGTAGTCAGTCTTTTTCAATTAATAGTAATATAGATCCTATTAGAATGTTTCAAGATATACTTAATCATAATATTACTTATATGATAGCTTTAGTTTATTTTGTTTCATTGAAGACTAAACTTGGTAAAAAATACTTTGATTATTCTAATATATTTATGATAATTGTATTCTTTATTACATTTATTACATCTATTTTAACTGTTTTTCAAAGTTTTGGTTTAGCTACATTGTTATCTTTAGCTATTCATACTTTAATGCTTGTTTATTTCTTTCATATATTTATGAGAGGAACTAGACTTTGGAAGGAATTTAATTTAAGTAAGTCACCATTTAATGAACTTACTAATGAATGGTTCTTTTATGCATTAGTAATTATAGAAGTTATATTATTTACAGTTAATCTTATTTCAACAGCCACATTTAATGGTACTGTTTTAGCAACATTTGACTGTATATATATTATATTGTTTGCTAGATACATCTATTTATATGGTACTTATTTAGATTTTAAAAAAGTGAATAATAAAAATACTGGTAACTTTGATAAATATAAGGAAAAGGTTAGTGATATTGCTTCTGACATTGGTGAAAAGATAGATGATGTTACTGATCAAGTTACTGAAAAAATAAATGAAGCTACTACAATACCTGTTGAAAAAAAAGATAAGGTAAAAGAAAATAGTAAAACTACTAAGAAAACAGAAAAGAAAGGAAGTAAATAGTTATGAATATGTTTGATGAGATTAATGATAATAAAAAAGATCTTCCTAGATTGAAGACTATTGAAAAAGAAGTTGGTAAATATCAGTTTAATGGTTATCAAAAGTTCGCTATTGTTACATATATCCTTTGTTTTGCTTTTGGTATAATACTTGGTAATTTGTTTCCTGCTTGTAGTTCTACAGCTACTTTATATAGTGATACATGTGTTGCGACAGAATTTAATTTTTTCTTGATGATATTATTTTGGTTTGTAAGTTTTCTATTCTGTTTATTCTTCTTTGCAATAGGACATATTATTGCAATACTTGCTTCTATTAATGAGAAGATGAAGTAAAACTTTGTAAATTTCTTTGATATTTCTTGCTTTTTATATTAAAACATGGTAAGTTTTATATGTAAGCATAAGTTATGCTTAATTAACAATTGGGAGGTATAAAATTTATGAAAAAAGTTGAATTAGTAGAAGCTGTTGCTACTGCTACAGGATTAACTAAAGCAGATGCTACTAGAGCAATTGATGCTACTTTTGCTACAATTACTGAAGCATTAGTAAAAGGAGATAAAGTTCCACTAGTTGGTTTTGGTACTTTCGCTGTATCTGAAAGAGCTGCTCGTGAAGGACGTAATCCTAGAACTGGTGAAACAGTTAAAATTGCTGCTAGAAAAGCTGTTACTTTCAAAGCTGGAACTGCATTAAAAGACGCAGTAAACTAATTATAAGTAGTTTAGAGCCATATGGTTTATCATATATGGTTCTTTTTTTTTAGGGTTTTTGATACTTACCTTTTGTTTTTGTCGGAATGTTTTATTGTTAGATAAAAAGTTATTTGGTATAATATTTATGAGATGGTGATAATATGCAAGAAGCTGCGTTAAAATTTATTAAAAAAATTAACTCATTTGGTTATGAGTCTTATATAGTAGGTGGATTTGTTAGAGATTACTTATTAGGTATTGAGTCACATGATATTGATATAGCTACTAATGCTACACCTAAAGAAATAAAAGAAATATTTGAAGATAGTTGTTTACCTGCTGAAGATTATGGTTCTGTTACTGTTATAAGTAAAGGTATTCGCTTTGAAATAACAACATTTAGAAAAGATATTAGTTATATTAATAATAGAAGACCAGCAGAGGTTAAATATATAGATAATTTAAAAGATGATTTATTAAGAAGAGACTTTACTATTAATGCTATTTGTATGGATGAGTCTGGTCAAATAATAGATTTATTATCTGGTAAAGATGATATAGAGAAAAAAGTCATTAGAACTATAGGTGACGCTAATCATAAGTTTGAAGAAGATTGTCTTAGAATTTTAAGAGCTGTAAGATTTGCTACTATATTAGACTTTGATTTAGATGATGATGTAGTTAAAGCAATTTATTCATATAAATATTTACTTAAGAATTTGTCTTATTATAGAAAAAAGGAAGAGTTAGATAAGATATTTACTTGTAGTAATAGTATGAAAGGTATTAAGCTTTTGCTAGATCTTGGTCTTGATGAAGAGTTAGAGCTTCCTAAGTTAAAAGATGTTAAGAATACTGATGATTTGATAGCTGTATGGAGTATTTTAAATGTTGTTGATAAATATCCTTTTACTAGTAATGAAAGAGAACTTATTAGTAATGTTAATGAAGCTTTGAAATTAAATAATTTGGATCCTATGGCACTATATAAATATGGTCTTTATGTTAATAGTGTTGCTGGTGGTATAAAGGGACTTGATAAGAAAAAGATTACAGAGTCTTATGCTAATTTAGCTATTCATTCTAAGAAAGATTTGAATATTTCTTGTGATAAGATACTTAAGACTTTAAATAAGAAACCAGGTAGCTATTTAAAAGAGTTATATGATGATTTGATTCATGCTGTATTATATAGAAGAGTTAAAAATGAAGAAGAAGATATATTAAAATATATTGTTGGTAAATATACTGATTAATGTTATTATATATACTTATAAAAGAGGTGATATATATTGAAAAGTGCTAAATTGATAGACATTTTTAAACAGGGACATATTGTTATTCCTCTTTTTATGTTACAACATTATAAAGAATTGAAATTAGAAATAGGGGAATTTCTATTTTTAATGTATTTATATAATTTGGGTAATAAGTTTATATTTGATCCTAGTAAGTTTGCTAGTGACTTAAATTTAGATATTAAAGATGTTATGAATTATATAGGTACTCTTTCTGATAAGCATTTTATTAGAGTAGAGGTTATGAAAAATGATAAGGGTCTTATGGAAGAAATGGTTTTGATGGATGACTTTTATAGTAAGTTATCTCTTATTACTATGGATGAAGTTAATAATGTTTCTTCTGCCGATAATTCTAATATTTATGAAGTTATAGAAAAGGAATTTGGTAGGACTCTTAGTCCGATGGAATATGAAATTATTAGAGCTTGGTTAGATAATGATATGAGTGAAGAACTTATTCAAGAGGCTATTAAAGAAGCTACTTATAATGGAGTTTCTAATTTAAGATATATTGATAAAATTTTATATGAATGGTCTAAACTTGGTATAAAAACAGCTAAAGATGTTTCTGATAATAGAAAGAAAAGAGCTAAAGCTAAAGAAGAAGCTTCTAGTGATGTTGATATGGATATTATGGATTGGGACTGGTTTGATGATGATGAATAGAATTGAAGAATATCTTGATTATTTATTTCCTGATCCTAAGTGTGAACTTCATTATACTAAAGATTATGAGTTACTTATTGCAGTTGTTTTGAGTGCTCAGTCTACTGATAAACGAGTTAATTCTGTAACTCCTATATTATTTTCAAAATATCCTTCTTTAAAGGCCTTAAAGAACGCTCCTGTTAAAGATTTAGAGTTAATTATTAGACCAGTAGGGTCTTATCATAAAAAGTCTTTGTACGTCTTAAATATTGCTGAAAAACTATGTGATGAATATAAGGGTATTGTTCCAAGAGATAGGGAGATATTGGAGTCATTTCAAGGTGTTGGTAGGAAGACGGCAAATGTTTTCTTGAGTGAATTTTATAATGAACCGGCTATTGCAGTTGATACACATGTTGAAAGGGTTTCTAAAAGGTTAAGACTTGCTTATGCTAAAGATAATGTTCTTACAATAGAAAAGAAACTTATGAAAAAGTTTCCTAAAGAGTCTTGGTCTAAAAGGCATTTACAAATGGTTTTATTTGGAAGATATTATTGTAAGGCAGTTAAGCCTTTGTGTGATGACTGTAAGTTAAAAGATATATGTAGAAAAAAATACTAGCATTTTTGTTGCTAGTATTTTTGTTATTCTGTTGATTCTTTTGTTGCGGTAATCGTTGTTGATAACACTTTTCTATGATTTTGATAGTTAACAGTACATGTAACTAGTTTATCACCAGGTAATAGGATTGAACTTGGTGTACATGATTCAATTGTTGCAGTTACTGTTGAACCATTATTTTTAACTATAAAGTCTGTTGCTAGGTTGAAGACTAAGGAACCTGATGCAGGAATTATTGTTGAACCAGTATATTCAAGTTCTAAGTTATCTTCTTCCTCTTCTTCTAGAGTATAAGTAGCAGATTGACTTTGAATACCTGAATAACTCTTATATGTTGCCATGACTTTATATGTACCATATGGACTTGATGTAGGTGTATATGTGAATGATGTTTTTTCCGTAAATCCAATTAGTGTATTGTTATAGTAAACATTGTATCCAAAAGTTCCATAATCTTTATCATCAATACCTGATGTATTTACTGCTTTCCAGCTTAATGTAACTTTTTTAGTTAATTTATTATATTTTGCACTGAAGTCTTCAGGTGCAGCAAGTTTTTCCTCTGTATATGTTTCTTCTGGTTCGAATCCTTTTTTGAAGTATTCATATACTACAGATCCTGTGTAGTTGCCAGCTAATTTTGGAGGATTAGAACCTTGAACTACGCCAACTTTAACAACGCTACTTGGTTGTTTGAAAGCTTCTCTGTTTGATTCCATAGCTCCAGAATTTATTAAAGCATTGAATATTTTATCTTTTTGAACTGTTGCTGGTATATTATGTAAGCAATATTCACTGTCGATAAAGTCATATCCATACCATAGGCCGATTGCTGTTTTAGTTGAATATCCAACTACCCATGAATCTCTGATAGCGTCCCATGGTAAGTTTTTATCTGACATTGTTTTTGAATCATAGTTTGTTGTTCCTGTTTTACGAGCAACATTACTTGGGTTACCACCATTTAAGTTAACATCTTGTAAGACGCTTGTAATCATAAATGCTGTTGAATCAGACATTGCTTTTCTTTTAATTACATAATTATCACTGTTATGTTCTTTTGTTTCATTTGTACTTTTAAATACAATTTTGCTAACACTATATGGTTCATTGTAATATCCACCGTTTGAGAAAGCAGCGTATGCAGCACTCATTTGTAATGGATTTGTACCAGAGAAGGCTCCAATTGAGTGAGCTTCATGTACTTTTGAAGGCTCTTCTGTGTCACCATTTTTATTAACACATTTTAAAGTATTAGTATCATATGTATATCCAGTAGAACATACTTCTGGACTTATTCCTAAGTTAGAAACAAATTCTAATATTTTTTTGTTGTCTACTTGTTGGAATGCTTTTAAAGCTGGAATGTTACGCGATGTTGATAATGCTCGACGTAATGTTATAGTTCCAAAGAATTTACCATCCCAGTTGTTAATCTTTCTTCCATCAGAGTAAGAATATGGTGCATCTTCAAATAGAGTATATGTTGACCAGTTATTGTATTCCATTCCTGGACCATAGTCGAATAATGGTTTTGCGGTTGAACCTGGTTGTCTTTTATTCTTTGTTGCATAGTTCCATTGACCTTTTTTGTTAGCGGAACGATCTCCAATGTTACGACCATTTCCAATTGCTAGTATTTTACCAGTTTCTGTATCTAATACAGCAACACCAGCTTGAACTTTATCATTTATCCAAGTATAACTTTCACCATTCATAACACTGTTTACGGCTTTTTGTTTAGCTGTATCTAGGTTTGTATAGACAACTAATGGTGTAGTATATGGATTAACTCCATATTTTTCTTTAATTTCATCAACAACTGTATCAATATATCCAGAGTATTCACTATTATAAGTACTTTCACTAGATGTTGCAATTAATGAAGAAACTGGAATGCTATTAGCCATTTTTTCTTCTTCTGCAGTAATGTAACCGTGTCTTCTCATTAAGTATAAAACAGTTTTTCTTCTTTCTTGCGCTCTGTCTGGATTTGTTTCTGGGTTGTAGTAGTTAGGAGATTTAAACATACCAGCTAAAGTTGCGGCTTCACTTAAATTTAATTCACTAACTGTTTTTCCAAAGTAAGTTTGAGCTGCTTCTTGAACTCCATATACGTTTCCAGATAGGTAATGGTTATTTACATAATATTCAATTATTTGCTCTTTGCTGCAATTCTTTTCTAGTTTAAATATTGCTAGGTAGATATCTTCAAATTTACGAACAATACCAGTTATTCCTTCTGTAGCATATGCATTTGTTAAACTGTTTTTTACAACTTGCATTGTTAGAGTAGAAGCTCCACCAGCATTTGATCCTCTATGTAGAAGTTTAGAAGCAACCTGACCAATGGAAGCTTTTAAAAATCTTGGAGCATCAAATCCATTATGTTGGAAGAATCTTGAATCTTCTGTTGCTATAATAGCGTCGATTAAGACTTCTGGCAAATCCTCATATTTAACTTTTTCACGCATTTCACTTCCGAGTTTTGCATATTCCTGATTATTTATATCCAAGAATGTTGTATTTTCTTGAGTTTCAAGTTTAGATGTGACATATTTAGGATCAGCATCTATCTTTATATATATTAAGAATGCTGTGAAAATACATAATAATAGAATTCCTAGTCCTAAAATAATCATTAAAATTATTTTTACAGTTTTTCTAGCTTTTTTACCGTCTTTACATTTTTCTAGTATTTTAGCAACACCAATAATTATGCCTATACCAACACCAGTTAATAGTGCAAAAAATGTTCCAAGTGTAAAATAGCATAATAGTACAATTGCTACAAAAACTATTGCACAAATTAATTTTGCTTGTTTTTCTTCTTTAGAAGATATAGTTACACGCTTCTTTATATTTTTTGTATTAGTTGTACTATGTTTTACAGTGTTTGTTTTTTTATTATTAGGTCTTCGTCTTTTTATTTCTTTTTTTTGCATTTTAAATACCTCCAATAATTTGATCAATTACTTTTAAATAATCAACCCTTGGTATATAACCTTCTTTTACTTGATGAGCTTTTTCTTTGAAGAAAGATATTGGTATTGATTCTCTTTTATTACTTTCTATAAACTCAATTAAGTCGTTTGCCATTAATAGATATGTTTCGTTTAAACTAGTGAAACGAACTATTAAAAAGGCAATTCCTTTATGGTTATATATATTTCTTAAATGTTGTATTTGATGAGGATGAATATTTCTTAATGAAAATGAAGTTTTGTTTTTTGTTTCTTTTGCTTCAAAATCAATATATTTTCCATCATATATACCATTGTAGTCCGTTGTTGATGGTACAGTGAAGAAAGCTTGTGTTATTACAGCTTTATCTCTAGATGGATAATTTACTTTTGTTATTTTTACAGGTGTTGGCTTTTTATATATGTATGCTTTATCAATACTTCGATAATATTCATTGGTTGCATTTAGGTCATTTTCTAAAGCCATTCCTCTGTTACCAAATATAATTTCATGATTACTATTTTTTGTAATGCCATTTGGATAGTTCATCACATCACCTATTGTTCATTATACTATAATATGATGAATTTTTCTATAATTTATCTTTAATTTTATGAGTTATTTTGACTTTTATTGTCGATTTTATGATTACTTATTTTTTTTGTAGTATTATGGTGTTGGTGATATAGATGAATAACTTTGAAATTATTAGATTACTTAATAAAATGATAGATAATACTGAACATGTTAAAATTAATACAAAATTAACTTATGCTTTGAACAGGTTAGCAATTGACAAAAATAAGCATTAATGACATAATATTACTGTAAGGGATTGGTGATTTAATGTATCAAAATAGAATTACGCTTAAGCCACAAGATATTTTGGAGAAGGAATTCAAAATTGATACTCGTGGTTATAGATTAAAAGAAGTAGATCAATTTTTAGATGTAATTATTGGTGACTATGAGCAATTTTATGATATAATAAACAACTTAGAGAAGGAAAAAGCTGATTTGATGGCAGAAATTGTCAATTTAAAGCAGGAACTTCGTAATTCTAAGTTGAGTATGGAAGTTGTTCGTAATAACGATAATGTAGAAGTTAGTAATGTTGATGTTATTCGTAGATTATCTCAACTTGAAAAATTGGTTTATGCTAATATGAGAGAAAAAGAAGAAAGGGAAAACAATTAATATATAGACAAACGCTGGGACTCTTGAGGTCCTTGAGGAAAGTCCATGCTCGCACAGTCTGCGATGACTGTAGTGATCGTTCCTAGGGAATAAATAACCTAGGGTAGCTTTTGCTAACGGCGGAGTTTGTATCTAAGTCTTTGATATGATACAAAACCATAAAGTGCCACAGTGACGATTTTTTTGGAAACAAAAAAGTGAAACGCGGTAAACCCAACGAGCGAGAAACCCAAATAATTTGGTAGGGGAGTTCTATTAGGAGAATTGAATCTGATTAGAGACCAGTTAATAGCTGGTAGATAAATGTTTGTCGCTTAGGTAACTAAGAACAGAACATGGCTTATTTATATTATTGTTTATTATGTGAGGTGTTAATGTGAAAGAGTTAGGCGATTATTTGAAGCGAACTCGTATCAGTAATGGTGTTAGTATTGCTGAGGCAGCTGAAGATTTAGATCTTTCGACAGTACAACTCGAAAATATAGAATCTGGTAATGTTAAAGCTTTTAAAGACGTTTATGCTTTAAAAGAAGATGTGAGACAATATGCTAAGTATTTAGGGCTTAATCCAGAAAAAGTTATTGATGAATTTAATGGCTTTTTATTTGAGCATACTTCTAAAATTTCATTAGAAGATATAAAGATGGCTCAAAAAAAGATGGAAGAAGAGGAGAAAAAAGCAACTTCTCCATATACAAAGGAGTATAAGAAGAAAGTTGGTCCTTGGCCTTTTGTTATAGCTGTTGTTTTTATATTTGTTATTTTTATTATATTATATTTAATTATTGGTACTATTAATAAAGCTCCGGAGAGGACTACTGAATTAATGTCAAAAGAAAGAGGGAATATTAGTTATGAATTTGCCTAATAAGCTTACGATTTTACGTTTGATTTTATCTGTTGTGATTATTGTTTTATTGGTTTTTCCATTTTATGCAGTAGGAATTCAATTTCCAACATTTAATATTTCTGGTATATCTTCACCAGTTGAATCACAATATTTCATTGCTGGTATAATATTTATAGTTGCTAGTGTTACAGATTTTTTAGATGGAAGAATTGCTCGTAAATATAATTTAATTACTGATACTGGAAAAATGTTAGATGCTATTGCTGATAAAGTTTTAGTAAATTCAGTTTTAATTATTTTGGCTGCTCATGGTTTTATTAATGAAATCATTCCAGTAATAATTGTTTTAAGAGATATAGTTGTTAATGCTATTAAAATGGAAGCTGCTGGTAAAGGAAAAGTAGTTGCTGCCATTGGTGCTGGTAAAATTAAAACGGCTGCATTAATGACTGGTGTTACTTTAACATTCTTTTATAACTGGCCATTTGAACTTATTAATATAAATGTTAATGAATTACTTTTATATTTTGCTTGTGTTATGTCAATAATATCAGCTGTTCAATATTTTAATATGAATAAAAAAATAATTTTTCCAGAGCAAAAAAACATAGATTAATTAATGAAAATAGTTGAAAAATCCTTTTTTGTATAAGGATTTTTTCTTTTTCATCGAAAATAACTGGTAAAAAAAGTAAAACAATTGTTCGTAAAAATGCTTGCATTTTATTTTTTATTATTATACAATAGTCTTGTAAGTTATTTAACTAGGAGGAAATATGAAAGCGGTTAGTAAAGAAGTGTCTAAAGATAAAGCTTTAGAACAAGTATTAAATGATATTGAAAAACAATTTGGTAAAGGGTCTATTATGAAACTTGGTGATAAGGAACATATGAAAGTTGATGTATGTTCTTCAGGATGCCTATCTTTAGATATAGCTTTAGGTGTAGGTGGATATCCAAGAGGAAGAATAATTGAAATCTATGGTCCTGAATCATCTGGTAAAACTACTTTTGCTTTACAGGCAATTGCTGAACATCAAAAATTAGGTGGTAGAGCGGCATTCATTGATGCTGAACATGCACTTGATCCAGTTTATGCTGAACGTTTGGGCGTAGATATAGATGAGCTATTATTATCTCAACCTGACACTGGTGAACAAGCTCTAGAAATATGTGATGCTTTAGTTAGAAGTGAGGCTGTAAGCATTATCGTAATTGATTCAGTTGCAGCATTAGTACCACAAGCTGAAATTGATGGTGAAATGGGTGACTCACATGTTGGTCTTCAAGCAAGACTTATGTCTCAAGCTTTAAGAAAATTATCTGGAACTATTAATAAAACAAATACAACTTGTATTTTTATAAATCAATTACGTGAAAAAGTTGGGGTTATGTTTGGAAATCCTGAAACTACACCTGGTGGTAGAGCATTAAAGTTCTATTCTTCTGTTAGACTTGATATTCGTCGTAATGAACAATTAAAAATGGGAGATGGTGTTGTTGGCAATAGAACAACAATTAAAGTTGTTAAAAATAAAGTGGCTCCACCATTTAAGACTGCTGTTGTTGATATTATGTACGGTGAAGGTGTATCTAGAGAAGGTGAGGTTATCGATTTAGCTGTTGAAGCTGGTATTGTTGATAAAACTGGTGCTTGGTATGCTTACAATGGTGAAAAGTTAGGACAAGGTAAAGAAAATGTTAAACTATTATTAAAAGAAAATGTTGAATTACGTAATGAGATAGAGCAAAAAGTTCGTGAGTATTATGATATATCTTTAAAGAAAGATGAAGATAGTTCTTCTAAAAAATAGATATATTTTGTATTTGAAATCTATATATATTAATATATAACTTGTTAGGAGGACTTATGAAGAAACTTAAAGATATAATTGAATGTAACTTTGATGTAGAAATTAAAGGTATAAATGAAGATTCTCGTGATATTAAACCAGGTTACTTATTTGTTGCTACTAAAGGATTTAATGTTGATCATTTTGATTACATTGATGCTGCTATTAAAAATGGTGCTGTAGCTTTAGTAACTGATAGAGAATATGAGACGGATTTACCTGTTGTTATTGTTGATGATGTTAATAGTACTTATTTAGAATTGTGTAAAAAGTTTTATGATGTTAAGTTGGATGAACTTTCTTTAATTGGAATCACAGGTACCGATGGAAAGACAACTAGTGCTACTATTGTACAAAAGGTTTTAAATAATTCAATGAAATGTGCTTGTTTAGGTACTAATGGTCTTTTTATTGATGGTAAAGTTTATCACACTAATAATACTACTCCTTGCATAGCAGAATTGTATAGCGCATTGTCAACTGTTGAAAATAACGATTGTAAAGCTCTTGCCATGGAAGTGTCAAGTGAAGCTCTTTTACATGGAAGAGTAAAGGGCTTGAAATATGATATTGTTGCAATTACCAATATTACTGAAGATCATTTGAATGTTCATAAAACAATTGAAAATTATAGAAAATGTAAACTGTCTATAGTCAATTATTTAAACAAAGACGGTATTGTTATTGTCAATGGTGATGACGAAAATTGCAAACATTTACACGCTGATAATTTAATTACATTTGGTTTTAATGATGATAATGACTATGTTATTTTTGATTATGAAGAAGATAGAAATGGTTTGAAATTTAAAATAAAAAATAATGACAAAGTTTATGACATAAGTAGCTCTTTATTTGGTAAGTATAATACTTATAATATTTGTTTAGGATTTATTATTGGTTTATGCAAGAAGATACCAGTTGATGATTTAATTAAATCGCTAGCGAATATTAATTTTGTTGCTGGTCGTGGTGAAGTACTTAGATTTGGGCAAGACTATGATATTATTTTAGATTATGCTCATACTTATAATTCAATTAATAACTTATTAAATTCTGTTAAAGATAAATATAAGAGAATTATTACGGTTACTGGTGCAGCTGGTGGCAGAGAAAAAGAAAAACGTTCTAAAATAGGTGATTTAGTATTAAACAAATCTAATATTGTTGTATTTACAATGGATGATCCTAGATATGAAGATGTTAATTCTATTATTGATGATATGATAGGAAATTCTACTAATACTAATTATATTCGTGAAGTTGACCGTGTTAAGGCAATTTATAAAGCATTTGATATGGCTGAAGAAGGAGACGCAGTTTTAGTTATTGGTAAGGGTCGTGATGACTATATGGCGCTTGCTGAAGGAAAAGTTCCTTACTGTGATTATGATGTAATTTGTGATTATTTTAAATAATTTATTTTATAAAAGTTCACTATTATTTGAGTGAACTTTTTCTTTTGCTTGTTTCTTGGTTTTTCTTGACAAGCTTTTAAAATAACTCTACAATATAATTAGATTATTATGTATATGGTCTAGATGGAGGAATGTTATGAATGATAATACATTATTCTCCATTTTACTTGTAGCACTTGGATTGCTAATTGGATTTATTGTAGCGTTTGTTATAAATAGTTTAAAAGTAAATAAAGCAACTAAGAAAGCTGAAGCTCTTATTAATCAAGCAAAAAAAGATGTAGAGAAGATTAAAAGAGATGCAGCTATTGAACAGAAAGAAGAAGCTCATAAATTAAAAATGGATTTGGATAAAGAAATTCGTGAAAAGAAAGAAGAATTAAAAGATTCTGAAAAGCGTTTACTTCAACGTGAAGCTAGTATAGATAAAAGAGATGAAATGTTTCAAAAACGTGAAGCTGCGTTAGATGAACGTGATGAAAAACTTTCTGAAAAACAAATTGAAATCCAAAATGAGAAAAGTAAAGTGGAGGAAATAAAGAAAGAACAATTAGAATTGTTAGAAAAAATTTCCGGTTTTAGCAAGGAAAAAGCTAAAGACTTAGTTATGAGTCAAGTAAAAGATAGTATGAGTAAAGAAATTGCAGAGTATATAAAAGAGGCTGAAAATGAAGCTAAATTAAATGCAGATAAAACAGCAAGGGAACTCATTGTTACTTCTATGCAAAAGTATGCTGCTGATATAGCTAATGATCAGACTGTTACTGTTGTTGATTTACCTACTGATGAAATGAAGGGTAGAATAATAGGTCGTGAAGGTAGAAATATACGAACTATTGAGGCAATAACTGGTGTTGATTTAATTATTGATGATACTCCTGAAGCTGTTGTTATTTCTAGTTTCGATCCATTACGTAGAGAAATTGCTCGTGTTACTTTAGAAAATTTAATTAAAGATGGACGTATCCATCCAACAAGAATTGAAGAGTTATACGATAAAGTTTGTAAAGACATGAGACAAAAGATTATTGAATATGGTCAAGAAGCAACATTTGAATTAGGACTTACAAAATTTGATCCAGCATTAATTGAAATAATTGGTAAATTACATTTTAGAACTAGTTATGGTCAAAATGCTTTGCAACATTCTATAGAAGTTGCTCATTTATCTGGACTTTTAGCTGCTGAATTAGGTGAGAATATTACATTAGCTAAAAGAGCTGGTTTATTACATGATATAGGTAAGGCTATTGATCATGAAATTGAAGGTAGTCATGTTGAAATTGGAGTTGACTTAGCTAAAAAATATAATGAGGACCCGGTTGTTATTAATGCAATTGCTTCTCATCATGGTGATACTGAAGCTACTAGTGTTATTTCAATTATCGTTGCGATAGCTGATGCTTTATCTGCATCACGTCCAGGAGCTAGAAATGACTCTTTAGAAAATTATATTAAGCGTTTATCTCAACTTGAAGAAGTTGGTAACAATATCCCTGGTGTTGAAAAAACATTTGCAGTACAAGCTGGTAGGGAATTACGTGTTGTTGTTAAGCCTGAAGAAGTTGATGATTTAGGTGCTCATAAAATTGCTAGAGAAGTTAAGGAACAAATTGAAGCAAATATGAAATATCCTGGTACAATTAAAATTACTGTTGTTCGTGAAACAAGAGCTCAAGAGGAAGCAAAATAGGACTTTCTCTTTTTTTTATAATAATATATTAGGAGATGATTATTATTGAAATATTATTATAAGAAAAATCGACTTATTTTGTTTTGGCATATTGGTAAATATGTTTATCAAAGTCGTAAAAATAAATTTAAAAGTTATAGAGAGATATCGATAACTTTAAAATATTACTTTGGCTTTACTGATATGTTTTCGATATCTAGTATTAAAACTATGGAGAAATTCTATGTAACTTTTCCGGTTTATACGGAGATTCTTGAAAGACTCGACTGGAAATTTTATAAAAAACTTATTTTATTTAATGATACCGATCTTAGAATGATTTATTTTAGGGTAGCAATTTTTTCAGGATATGATTTTTCAGAACTTGAAAGAGCTGTTTCCAATAGAATAATTGAAAGAATATAAAAAAGAGATAACAACCGTTATCTCTTGATATCTAATATTATTGGTAAAATTATAGGCTTTCTTCCTGTTAATTCATTTATGTATGGATATAATTGTTCAGAAATACCTGATTTTAAATTATTATAATTTAATCTTGGTTCAGCTAAACCAGTTTTAATTATTTGTTCGGCTTTATTTTCAATTTTCTTTATTAGTTCTTCATTTTCATTTACTAGTATAAAGCCTCTTGTTGTAATATTTGGTTTGATTAGTAATTCTCTGTTTTTCATATCGATATTTGCGATAACTACAAGAATACCATCATTAGCCATTATTTTACGATCTTTTAAAACTGCACTTCCAACTTCGCCAATTCTATTACCATCGACATATATATCTGCACCAGGCATACTTTCTCCTCTTGTTATGACATGATTTTTTAAAATTAGAGAATCACCATTTTTCAATATGAAAGTATTTTCTTTAGGTATTCCACAGTTTATACCAATATCAGCTTGCTTTTTTAACATTCTGTAATCACCATGGAATGGCATTAAGTATTTTGGTTTTATTAAACGAATCATTAACTTAATTTCTTCTTCGTTAGCGTGTCCTGATGTATGTAAATCTGTTAAGACATTATTTGTATATACCTTAACACCTTTTAAGTAAAGTTTATTGATTGTTTTGGAAATACTTAAAGCGTTACCTGGTATTGCACTAGATGAAAATATAACAACATCATCTGGTCTTAATTTGATTTGTTTATGAGTACCGTTTGCTATTCTTGATAAAGCAGCTAAAGGTTCACCTTGACTACCGGTACATAAAATTGTTACTTCTCCAGGTTTTAAATTATTAGCTTCTTCTGGAGTTACTAATAGTTCTTTGTGATCTATATATCCACCATTAATTGAAATATTAATATTATTTTCCATACTTCTACCAAAGATACAGATTTTTCTATTGTGTTTATAACATGTTTCAAAAATATGTTTTACTCGGTATATATTTGAAGCAAATGTTGCGATTATAATTCTGCTTGTTTTCCATTTATCAAACATTTCTCCTAATTGTTCATCTACAACGGATTCACTATTAGAAAATCCTTCATTTAAAGCATTTGTAGAATCACCAATTAATAGGTCAACACCTTTTTCACCGATAGAAGCCATTTTGTATAAGTCAGCCATTGGACCAATGGGTGTTAAATCAAATTTGTAATCTCCTGTTGTAACAATCGTACCATCTGGTGTTGTTATACTGATTCCATGTGAATCTGGTATAGAGTGTGTTGTTCTGAAAAACTCAACTTCTATTTGCTTAAACTTTAATTTAGTATTTTCGGTATAGACAAATAAATTGTTATATCTGATATTTTTATCTTGTAATTTTACAGCTATTAATTCTTTGGCATGATTTGGAGCATAAATGGCTGGTATATTAATACTTTGTAGTAAAAATGGAATACTTCCAATATGATCTTCATGACCATGAGTAATTAATAGAGCTTTAATTTTATCTTCGTTTTCTTTTAAGAATGTAAAATCAGGTAAAACATAGTCAATTCCCATAAGTTCACTTTCTGGGAAACTAACTCCGGCATCAATAATAACAATTGCGTCTTTATGCATTACACAATACA
>CAVKJF010000008.1:0-20229 GCA_963656615.1 bacterium
CTTTAGAAGATAATTTATTATGTTATTAAATATTTTGTGCATTTTTTTACTATCACCAATGAACTCTGGTGGAATGTTTTCATTTATAGATGTTTTATATTCAACATTTTCATTTATTTTTGCTATAGTTTCAGCTTCTATATTGGACATTAAATCATTAATATTATATTTTCCATTTTCTATTTTTTCTTTATTTGTTTCCAAAGCTGAAATGTCAAGGATGGCGTCAATTAATTCAGTTAGGACACTACTTGCTTTGTATATATTTTCAGTATCTCTTTTTGCTACTTCTTCAGTTAGAGGCTTTTCATTTAGTAAAACTTCACTAAAGCCCAAAATTGTACTCATAGGCGTTCTTATTTCATGTGACATATTTATTAAAAACTCTGTTTTTGCCTTGTCAGCTATAGTTGCTTCTTCTTTTGAATACTGTAATTCTTGAATAAGTTTGTTATCTTGGCTTTCTATAGTAAAGTAAAGAGTTGCTATCATGAAGGAAAACATAAATGTTATTGTATTATAGTCATAACCTAATAATAACTGTGGTATTACTATTAAGATGAATAAAAATATAGTAAAATATATAGGTCCTTTTTGACTTCTAGGAATTGTTTTACCTTTAAAAATCATTACTATACAAATTGTTATTAATAAAATAACACCGTCCATGTAGGCAATATTAGCACCAGGTCCAGAAAAGTTGTAGAACCCTGATTTTGAACTTGAATAATCAAACGGTAGTGACGTAGAAACTGCAATTATAATTACAGCTAATACTAATAGTACTAAAAATGTTATTAAGTTGTGACGTCTTTCTTTTTCTTTGTCATCATATTGTTCAAACAATGTAACTAAATAATATATAAGTAAATTAATCCAAATTAAATCACCAATAGTATAAATTCGACAGGTTAATTCAGTTAATTTAGGATTTGTATCTACAACAGAAAGCCCGTAAACATAACCTATTTCACAAAATGTTAAAGCTATTGCTAGACCAAGTAATGCAGCAAATACTTTAGTTTGAATGTCTCCTGTCTTTTTTTTATTTATATACATAAGCAATATAAGAATTAAATATCCTAAGGCACATATGGCGAAGCCCATACTTCCGAACAGTTTTAGATTCACATTAACACATCCTCGCACATTCTATTATTCTTTTATAATCTTACTATATCTTTAGAAAAAACTCAATTCCTTTTGAAAAATTAATTGTTTTTTTTCATGAAAAAAAGTTACCTTTACAAGTAACTTCTTTTAGTAATTTTAGTTGATATTCTAATTATTTTTTATATATTACATGGGCATATGTTATATCATTATCTTTGTGGGTACATAAAATTTCTTTCTGATATTTACTTTTATCAAATTTAGGAAAATAAGTATCAGCTTCAGTCTCAGCTTCAACTTCTGTTAAGATTAACTTGGTAGCATATGGTAAAAATTCATTATATATTTTGCCACCACCTATTATCATTACTTCCTCATCTAATGTATCTAGATATTTTAATAATTCTTCTACAGAATGAAATACTTTTAGTCTTTCGTTTTCTTCTAAATTCTGACTTGTTAAAACTAAATGCACTCTCTTTGGTAAGAGTCCTGGTAATGACTCTAATGTTTTTCGACCAAGAATTACTTTTTTACCTATTGTTTGTGCTTTAAAAAACTTTAGATCTTCTGGTAAATGCCATAAAAGTTCATTGTTTTTTCCTAGTTCATTATTTTTGCCTATTGCGGCTATCATTGTTATTTCTGCCATATTAAATACCTAAATCGAATTTCATTTGAGGATTTTTTTCTTTTATTTCACTTCTTGGATAACCAGTTATTTTTATATCATCAATTGTGAAGTCATAAAAGTTTGTCTTTTCAGGGTTTAGCCAAATTTTTGGTTCACAATCTACTGGTTCTCTTGCAATTAATTCTTTAGCTTGTTCTATATGTCTATCATAAATTTGAATATTGTTATAGAACCAAGAGAATCTTCCTGGAGTTAGTCCTAAGTGTCTAGCTACTAAATGTAGGAATACTAAATATTGAACTTGGTTAATACAACCAGCAGTTGCAAAGTCACTAGAACGTTGAATTAAACACATATCTAAATAGTCTATACCATCTTTACCATGGCGAACGTTCCATTCTGTCATAAAAGCACAAGGTTTTAGACCGTGCGGTTCTTTAAAATCATCTTCTTGCCATAGACAAATTATATGTCTACGTCCATCTGGATCTTCTTTTAAACCTTTTAACAATCTCTTTACTAATTCATGTCGTCTTACAGTTTCACCATAGACAGAGCCTATTGTTCTATTGCCAATATCCCATTCATCCCACCAAGTAACACCGTATTTATCTCTTAAAACATTTAAGTCATTTGATTCATCCTGATAGATCCATAATAATTCACCAATGCTTGATTTTACAGCAATTGGTCTTAAAGTTATTAATGGACTTTCCCCTTTAGTTAAATCGTATGTACACATACCGTGATTTACACTTAAAGTATGAGCTGGTGTTCCATCTGCATACTTTGGTCTTGGATTTTTATCTAAGCATCCTTCCTCTAAAATTCTTGTTAATATTTCTTTTGTGTATACATCACCTTTTGTCATTTTTTACCTCCTTAGACTAATTAATTGTATCATATCAGTCGTTTTTCTTGTGTTGCTTTTGCAACAGATACATATTTTTTTACAGAGATAGATGCATACAAAAACTGATACATGGAAATGTATCAGTTAAATATTAGTATATTTTATTGTCTTGTTACAAAACGGTCAAATTCATTTACTTCTTTTGTACTTAAATCTGTTTGCGATAATTTATCAATTAAAGATTTTTGTTCTTTATTTAATTTTTTCGGTGTGTAAACTTTAAATATTACATACATATCACCTTTATGGCGACGATATTCGTTGTTTACACCTTTTCCTTTTATTTTTTGCTTTTCTCCTGAATCTGTGCCAGCTGGAATAGTTAATTTAACATTTCCATATAATGTAGGGATCATCTTCTTACATCCTAGAATAGCTTCGGTAATAGTAATTGGAACTTCCAAGTAGATATCATCGTTTTCACGAATATAATAATCGTGTTCTGATACTACGTACTCTAAATATAAATCACCATTTGGTCCACCATTAGTGCCAGGATTTCCTTTGCCAGATACTCTTTGTCTGTCGCCGGTGTTTACACCTGCTGGAATATTAATAGTAATACGTTTATTTTTCTTAATTTTCCCTTTACCATTACATTCACTGCATTTTCTTTTATAGACTTTACCTTTACCATCACAATCTGGACATGGACCTTTTGAAAGAAATGAACCAAGGATAGTCTGTCTTTGACTAGTTACAGTACCTGTGCCATGACAGGTTTCACATGTTTCAGGATCAAATCCACCCTTGCCATGACATTCTTCACAATCTTCAACCACGTCCAAATTAAATTTCTTTTCAGTTCCAAAAATAGCTTCTTCAAAATCAAGATTCATTCTCATTAAAACGTCGCTTCCGCGTGTTGCTCTTGAACCAGATGATGGACCTCCAAAGTTTGAAAAACCACCAAAGTTAGACGTTGTTCCGCCAAAGAAAGAATCAAAAATATCACCAAAGTCAAAGCCCGAAGCATCGAATCCTCCAAAGCCAGATCCGCCTCCAGCATAAGAATTATTAACGCCAGCATGACCATATTGATCATACATTTTACGTTTTGATTCATCTGATAATACTTCATACGCCTCTTGGGCTTCTTTAAATTTTTCGGCAGCATTTGGATCATCTTTATTCAAGTCCGGATGATATTGTTTAGCTTTTTTACGAAAAGCGCTTTTTATTTCATCGGCACTGGCGCTTTTGCTTACACCAAGAACCTCATAATAATCTCTTTTATCAGCCATGTAGTTACACCTCTTTTATTTACTTAATTCTATAAATTCATCTAATGTCTCTCTGAATACATTCATTGCTTCATCAAATACTTTAGTATCTTTTAGATCAACGTCTATTATTTTTAGGGCCTCTAATGGATAGTCTCTGCCAGAGGCCTTCAAAAACTCAATGTATTTTTCTCTGAAACCTTCAGTTTTATTGATAATGTTTTCAGCAATGTAGGAAGCAATAGATAAACCTGTTGCATATTTATATACATAAAATGGAGAATAGAAATGTGGTATTCTCAAACATTCATATTTTATTTCTTCATCTATAACTACTTTATTACCAAAATATAATTTATTTAAATCATAGTAGTAATTACAAATATTATCTGTAGTTAAAATTTCACCTTTATCAGTTAATTCATGAATATATTTTTCAAACTCGGCAAACATTGTTTGTCTAAAAATAGTGCTTTTAAATGTATTTAGGCGTTCTTCTAAAACACTTAATTTTTCTTCTTTTGTTTTAGATTTTTCTTCCATATAGTGAGACAATAGCATTTCGTTTACAGTTGAGGCTATTTCAGCTAAAAATATTGGGTATTCATGATTGCCATAGGTATTATACTTATTTGAAAAATATGTATGCATAGAATGACCTAATTCATGAGCTAAAGTAGAAACGTCGTTATAAGTATTTGTATAATTTAATAAGACAAATGGTTTAGTATCATAACCACCGCATGAATAAGCGCCTGATTTTTTATTTTTATTAGGATACTTATCAATCCAACCGTCTGTAAAAGCAGTTTTTAAAACTTTTTGATATTCATCACCTAAAATACTAAGTGCATCTAAGACTATTCTTTGGCCTTCTTCAAAACTATACTCTTTATTATCTTGTTCTGTTACAGAAACATAGCTATCATAGATATGAAATTTTTTTAAATTTAAAAGTTTTTGTTTTACTTGATAGTATTCATATAATGATGGTAAATTTTTATGAATTGTTTCAATTAAATTATTATATAGTTCTACAGGAACATTATCTAAAAACAGACTTTCTTCAAGACTAGATGTGTAGTGTCTTAATTTACTTGATATACTTAGAGCTTCGCTAGTTGTAGCTAGAGTTGAAGTTAAAGTGTTTTTTACACTTCCATAGCTACGATGATAGTTAAGAAAGGCTGACTTACGTACTCTTCTTACTTTGTCTTTTAAATAGATACTATAATTACTAGAATTTAATTCTACTAGTTTATTATTATTATCCTTTATTTTAGCAAATTTTAAATCAGCATCCATAAGATAAGAAGCTGTATCACTACTACTATCAATTACTTTTGCGTATGCTGAGACTATTTTTTCTTCTTGTTTTGATAGCGTATGTTCTTTATATCTAAGAATATCTTCAATATTATGACGATATTTTTCTAAGGCTTTTTCCTCGTCAAAATAAGATAATATTTTAGCCTTATCACATTCTAATATGGTTGGAGTGGCAAAAGATGTTTTTTCTTGAAATGTTTGATATAAATTTTGAACTTTACCAGATAATTCTTGATATATACTGTTACCTAAATCTTCATCACTTTTTCTAATGGCGTATGTATATAGTCGTTCAAAAATCCTAGTTGTGGCACTATATAATTCTAGGAAATTTAGAAAGTTTTTACTTGAGGAAGTAAAACTATCTTGTTGTTTTTCTAAACTAGAAGTGTTTTTTTCTACTTGATTGCAATCCTCTTTTAGGTCATTGAGACTTTTATAAATACTTTCTAAATCCCATTTATCTTTTTGATCTACTTCATTTCTTTCTAATAGTCTTTCCATTTTATTTTAAATTAGTAATAAGAAGTAGTTCTTAAATGGAGACTACTTCTTATTTTTTTCCTTTCTGGTTTTATTCTTCTTCAATATCTGCTTCTTTTACATCGTCATTTTTCTTTTTGCTCTTTTTTGTTTCTTTTTCGTCTTCTTCTTTTGTCTCTTCACTTTCTTCTTGTTGGCGATCTTTTGCTGCTTGTTCATATACTTTTGTTGCTAGAGCCATAGCTTTTTCTTGAAGTTTTTCTTTTTCTTCTTTGATTTCTTCAATATCGCCTTTTTCAAGAGCTTTCTTTAAATCTTTGATTAGGTCTTCAGCTTCTTCTACTTCTTTCTTATCAGCTTTATCTCCTAAATCTTTAATAGCTTTTTCTGTTTGGAAAATCATTTGTTCAGCTTCATTTTTGATTTCTGCTTCTTCTTTACGTTTTTCATCAGCTTCTTTATTTTCTTCTGCTTCTTTACGCATTCTTTCGATTTCTTCATCTGAAAGATTTGTACTTGAAGTTATAGTAATTGATTGTTCTTTGTTAGTTCCTAAATCTTTTGCTGTTACATTAACGATTCCGTTTGCATCGATATCGAATCTAACTTCAATTTGTGGTACTCCTCTTGGTGCTGGTGGAATGTTTCCTAATTGGAAGTTTCCTAATGTTTTGTTATCAGCGGCCATTGGACGTTCACCTTGTAAGATATGAATATCAACAGCAGGTTGATTATCAGCAGCAGTTGAGAATACTTCTTTCTTTGATGTTGGAATTGTTGTATTTCTTGGAATTAGTGTTGTCATAACTCCACCTAAAGTTTCAAGACCTAATGATAATGGTGTAACATCAAGTAATACGATATCATTAACATCACCAGTTAAAACTCCACCTTGAATAGCAGCACCCATGGCAACTACTTCATCCGGGTTAACTTCACGGCTTGGTTCTTTTCCTAATTCTTTAGTTATTAAATCATATACCATAGGTACACGAGTAGATCCACCTACTAAAATTACTTTATCAATATCTTTCTTTGTCATTTTAGCATCTTTTAATGCTTTTTTAACTGGTTCTATAGTTGATTCTACTAAGTCAGATATTAAATCTTCAAACTTAGCTCTTGTTAATGTCATATCTAAGTGTAGAGGTTCTCCATCATCACCTTTAGCAATAAATGGTGCTGATACTTGAGTTGATACCATTCCTGATAAATCTTTTTTAGCTTTTTCAGCTACTTCTTTTAGACGTTGCATAGCCATTTTATCTTTTGATAAATCTACACCGTTTTCCTTTTTGAATTCTTTTACTAGGTATTCAATAATTCTTTCATCGAAGTCATCTCCACCTAAATGGTTATTACCAGCTGTTGCTTTAACTTCGAAAACACCATCACCTAATTCAAGAATTGAAACATCGAATGTTCCTCCACCTAAATCGTATACTAAAATTGTTTGTCCTTCATCTTTTTCAAGACCATATGCTAATGCGGCAGCAGTTGGCTCGTTGATAATTCTTTCTACTTCTAAGCCAGCAATTTTACCTGCATTCTTAGTAGCTTGACGTTGTGCATCGTTAAAGTATGCTGGAACTGTAATAACAGCTTTTGTAACTTTTTCTCCTAAATAACTTTCGGCATAATCTTTAATGTATGAAAGAATCATAGCTGAAATTTCTTCTGGAGTATATTTTTTACCTTCTAGTTCTACTTTTTCACTAGTTCCCATTTTTCTCTTAATTGATGATACTGTATTAGGGTTAGTCAAAGCTTGACGTTTTGCTGATTCACCAACAATTTTTTCTCCTTTTTTGAAAGCAACAACTGATGGAGTTGTTCTTCCTCCTTCTGGATTTGGAATTACTTTAGCAGCTCCTGCTTCTAGCACAGCTGCACATGAATTTGTTGTACCTAAATCGATACCAATAATTTTACTCATATTTTATCTCTCCTTTATATTTATATTTGATTTATTTTTACTGAGGCAGGTCTTATGACTCTGTCTTTTAGTTTATAACCTTTTAATAATACTTCAAGCACTTCATCTTCTTGATGATCTTCTAAACTATCAGTTAATAGTGCTTGTTCTTGACTTGGATCGAAGATCTCTCCTACTCTAGATATTTCTTCAACTCCAAATTTTTTTAAAGCTTCATTTAATGATGCGTACATCATCTTAAAGCCAGCTAAGAACTTGGATAATTCATCTGTTAGATCATTATCATCAAGTTTAATGGCTCTTTCAAAATTATCTAGTATTGGAAGTATTTCCATAATTAAATTTTGATTGGAATATTTTAACATATTTGCTGTTTCTTCATCTTTGCGGCGACGATAATTAACTAATTCAGCTTGAGCTAATTTTACCTTATCAGTTAATTCTTGATTTAGTTTTTCTAATTCAGCTACTCTTGATGTCAATTCTTCTTCTTTTTTATTTTTATTTTTCTTCTTTTTCTTGTCGTGATGACATTCACAATTTTCACAATTACATTTTTCTTCAGTAGGCTGTTCTACTGTTAGTTCTTCTATTTTTTCTTGTTCTTGATTCATATTCTCCTACCTTTCAATATTTTCTCTCATGTATTCTAACATGGAAACAACTTGATCATACTCCATTCTCTTTGGACCAATGATTGCTATTGTACCCTCTTCGGTATCAGTTTTAAATTTTGTCTTTATAACAGTAACATCATCATCAATATTACTTTCTGTACCAATATATACTTTAATATTATTATCATCGTCTTCTTCAATGCGACGAAGTACTTCTTTATCTTCTAACTTATTATATATATTTTTTATTTTTTCGATATTGGTACTAAATTCTGGTTGTTCCAATATTTTGTGTCTTCCAACAACATTGACTTCTTGATTTGTAAAATCATTAAATACATGATAAAAAGCGTTGTATAATTGTTCATGTTGTTTTACATATTTTCCAATAATAGGCTTTATCTCGTACTCTAACTTTTTACTTACTTCATCTATTGGAGTACCTGTTATGAGGTTGTTTATTAGTCCGACAGTTTTTTTAACTTCATTTAATGAAACATCTTGAAGTTTTATACTCTTATGTTCGACGTGTCCTTTATCAGTTACTATAATTACGATCATACTAGCATCATCAATAGGAACTACTTCTATTTGTTTAAGAAGATTCTCATGAGAGGTACTACCAAGTACTACTGTTGTATAATTCGTGATATCTGATATAACCTGCAAACTTTTAGTTATTACATCAGATAAGGCTAATTGTTGATTTCTGAAAACAATTTGTAACTTTAACATGTCTTCAGCATTCATCTTTTTTAACTCCATTAGGTTATCGACATAGTATCTATAACCAGCTTCACTTGGAACTCTTCCTGATGAAGTATGGGTTTTTTCTAGCAAGCCGGCGTTTTCAAGAGCAACCATTTCATTACGTACTGTAGCACTTGAACATTTTAAGGCTTTTGATATTACTTTTGAGCCTATTGGCTTAGCTTCCTTTATATATTTTTCAATTATTAATTTTAGAATGCTGTTTTGTCTTGCCGTTAGCATTTTAAATCAACCTCCTAGCACTATCATTTTACTAGTGCTAATTGTATTTTATGACTTTTTTTGGCACTTGTCAACTGTTTGTGCTAACTTTTTTTAAAAGAAAAAGAGTACTATGTAAAATACTCTTTTTAGAAGCCGGTTGATTTGAAAATCCAACGTTGTTGTAATGAATTATTACAAGTATCTATATTAACATCAGAGTCAACATTGTAGTTATTTACTGTAGTAGAAAGACAATTACCTCCAACATCAGCTTTAATTGTATAAGTACCATCACCAAGCGAAGTTATATGCCATTGAGTCCAGTTATATCCTTGGCCTTCTCCGTAGCCCGATGAAGTATTTACAGCTGTTCCGGCAGCTCCTAAACTTTCTTTTATTTGAAGAGCGCGGTTGGATGCTGTTTCAACTAGTCTATAAACGTCTGTTCCAATACTAGTTACTGACCAGTCTTGTGATAGACTTTGTGTGCCAAATAAGGCAAGTTTAACATGTCTTCCAGAATATAAAGTGTCACTACTTTCATCTTCTTGTTGGCCAGTATTGTTGTTGACAGCTGATAAGCCTCTACTTATTTGTGACAATGCTGACTGAACTTGATATATTCCATTTGGTAAAGTAGCTTGGTAATCTGGATCCCATGCTGTATATCTTATTCCTGAAGAGTTCTCTGGCAGACTTTCACCAGTTGATGATATTAGCGTTACCCAGGTACTGTTATTTGATGATACTTCTAGGCTTTCTTTATAGCTTTTTTTGTTTACTGCCGTTGGATTATGGTATACGGCTATTTCATCTAAATTCTGAGTTGAACCTAAATCTATTGTAATACAAGCACCAGTTGTGGATGAGGCATCTCTTGTACCTGTATATAATGTATCTACATCATCATCGGTTACTTTTTTCTTTTCTGATGAAGTTGATGACATTGTAGCACCAGATACACTATTAACGCCTTTATTAGATGCAAGATTATTCTTATTTTGCATAGCTGCTATTTCTGACCAAGAAACGTTTGTCTGATCATCTGTTGTGCCAGATGTACAACTTTTGATATATCTGACATTAGTTAATTTATTATTTTTAACGGTAGGTTTGGCATCTTGTGAGGCTGTTGATACTAGTTCTATTCTAGCTTTACCATTGCCCTCATTTACACCTTCTACCATTTGTCCATTGATAAAATATTTAGAACTTTCAGTGAAATATACGTCTTCACTATAACCTGACCAGGTATGACTGTATTTAACACCGGCATATCCAGCGATAAATGATGAACCACCGGCTCCAGAGCCAGCTACAGTACTATTGTCTGATGAACCTGCTCCACCACCGAAGTAACCAGAGCCACCGCCTCCACCTTCATTATTAGCAGCTGCTCCACCCAATCCAAGTTTACCACAGGCAAGCTTAATTTTTGTTGCATTGTTAGAATCATCTGATATGTATCCAGAATTACATTTGTCTGCTTTTTCGTAAATATTAATCCAGTTGACAAGAATTGGACCTTTTTGACTACCATATCCTGCATTGGTGTAATCACTTGAAGTAATATTGCTTTGACCAGGTCTTCCAATTACAGCTCCAGCATCGCCACCAGCAGCTCCTTGTTTAAAGCCTTCAGCTCCACCACCACCTGCAGCAACCATTAATCTCGTTCTTAACGATTCGTCATTATCCCAGGCACCAGATTTTATTCTAACATCTGTTGAGCCACCACCGCCCATTCCTTTTCCAGCACCGTTACCGCCACCGTTTGCGCCACCGGAACTACTTGTTGTAGTTCCACCTATATAAAAATATAGTTTTTGATTTTCAGTTAAATAAATTAAACCAGATGTATAAGCCCCTTTGCCACCGGCTCTTACTTCACCTGTCTCTGACGTCGCATTTCCACCTGATGCGCCCCAAAGTTCTATTTTGTACCAGCCTGACTGACCAGAAGGAACGGTATATATTTGTGCCTCAGCTGCACCTGATACTCCATCCTTATAGGCTAAATTAGTAGCACTTTCATTATATCTATTTAATTCATCTTCAATGGTTTCAACTAAATTACGATTAGACTTACGATTAGAAGCCATTATACCCATCATTAGTGTAACAATTAAAAAGACCATGATTAATAGTGAATATAAAACCGTAGATATTGCGAAACCCTTATTATTCAATTTCATTAGCATCACCTAAAACTCTCTATTCTACAGATATTTTATCATACTTTTTCCAATATAACTACCCTAATATCACCATATTTTTTAGACTTTACTTCTTTTAATGAACTAGGATAAATAATTTTATCTAAATCGTCGCTCTCGCAAACTATTATACCTGTATCTTTTAAAATATCATTTTCCATTATTAAATTTAAGCTTTTTTCAATATAATCTGTTCTATATGGTGGATCTAAAAATACTATATCAAATTTAAGTTGTTGATTTTTAAAATTTATTAAAGCACCTTTATAATCAGACATTATTGCTTTGCAATTATCTACTCCTATTGTTTTAATATTTTCATTAATTGTTTTTATAGCCTCTTTACTTTTGTCAACAGCAT
Organism: bacterium; assembly: GCA_963656615.1. Classification (GTDB taxonomy): domain Bacteria; phylum Bacillota_I; class Bacilli_A; order RF39; family UBA660; genus CAG-877. The sequence continues at coordinate 11,801 of CAVKJF010000008.1, forward strand.
ATGCACACTTAGCTCCTTGACTAAGTGACTCTATTGCTAATGAACCAGTACCTGAGAATAAATCTAAAACGACACTATCTTTTATTTCATCTTGAATAGTTGCAAAAAGGCTTTCTTTTACTCTATCCATTGTTGGTCTAGTTCCATCCATGTCATATCCTTTTATAGTTCTTCCTTTTATATTCTTGATATAAGTTATTTTTATAAATCTCCTCTTTTATTTTTTCACTATGTGTATCATGATATTTTTGTATTTTGCTTTGTAGTTCTTCACATTCTTTTATTTTTTTATTTAACTCTTTTATTTTTTGAACTTGTTCAATATTATCAAGTTCTTTTTTTAATTTTTCTATTTTTTCTATTAACTCTTCCATAATTTTATTTTATCATAATTTTTATTTAAGTACATCTAAAATATTAGAAACTAAACTTATACTATTTGATATTTTTTCTATTCTATCAGTAGTAGTTAGTTTATATTTTTTCTTAGCTTCTTCTTCTACTTGTTTTAGGTACATTGGACTTCTATTTAAATATTTATACCAGTAGGAGTTTTCTCTTAGGTATGTATAAATCATAGGATTTTTCTTTATATAATTGATTGTATACAAGTCCATAATTACTAATCCTCGAAATGTTTATATATTGGCCTTGGCTCATATAAGTTCTGGACACTTTTAGTATTTGTAAAACCAATATCCTGAAGAATACCTATTGTTTTTTGGAGGTTCTCAACACCTTTTTGAACGGAATTTAGATCTATATTTTTGACAGTATTAAATAAGTCTTTAAAAGAAGTTGTTGATGATGTTGAAGTTGTTCTTAGAGAGCTAGCAGCAGTACTCGGTGTTATATAAGTATTCCAGATATTACTGCTTTCACCATAGATTTCATATATTTCATAGAGTTTTTGCCAAGTAGTATTATTTTTTAAAACAGATGTTGCTAACTCGGGATGGTTTCTTGCGAAAGCTTTAAATGTTTCTTTAGACATAATATCACCTGTATAATATTATGTTTTAACAAATAGAAAAAGAAGTCCTTTACTTCTCTTTTGAACTTCTTTTATTAATAGTTGTACTTATTATACTTATTCCCTTGTCTAGGCCTTCATCTATTTGTTTGATACAATTCTCATTATAAATATCAATGCCAATATGATTAAATATATTTTTAACATTTCCGGAATTAGCTAAGTCATTTAATTCAACCATTTTTTGACGAAAATCTTCTCCTTGATTTATTCCATAGAATGCAACCATTGTTCCAATTATATAGCCAAAGGTACGTAGAGGGTCATATCCAGGTTTATTTTCAATAATTTTTTGAAAGTCACTTAACATCTCATTAAATTTTTTTTCATCACTTGGCCTCGGTAGTAGCTTAAAATCCAACATATTTTGATATGATTTTTCATCTATTTGACCCAAATTATAAAAGTAATATAGGAAAGGAAAAGCAATAAGAATATCCTCAGAGCAATGATAGCAATCATTTAATCTATACATTAAAAGTGAGGATATATCTTCTCTGCTCACACCTTCTTCAAGCATGAAATTGTTCATATCTAATTCAAAGTATATCGATATAGTTTCTGAAATATATCTTCTTGATCCTTTTTCTTCTTCTTTACTATTTATATCATGTAAGAATTCATGGATAATCGTGTTTGGATCATTAGCATCATGCGCTAATACAACATTTACAACATGATGTTCTTGTTCATCAATACCAGCATAACTTTCTAAATCAGTCGCTTCTTCATCATCTGGATCCAATATATTTAATGTTCCAGAAGCCATAGCCTTGTTGAAGTCTTCCTTATACATTGGAAGTTTTTCGGTTAAGTATTTATCAACTAAGTCTAGGCTTTCTATTAAAGTAAAATATTGTGTTGGTTCTTTTAGCGACCTTCTCACTTTTCTATCAGTTATAATGGAAGTCTTTAACTTACGTGCCAAGGAAAGAGTAAGATTATACAAGGCGCTTACGTTTTCTAGAAAGTAGCTTCCGTCCATTTTAGAACAATATCTGTTTAAATATTTATTTATCTTTTCGTAATCAATATTTGCCATATTATTTTAGAAAATCATCTATAGTCATTAGACGATCATCAATCTCCTTTAGGGATATTCTCTCTTTCTTAGGCTTTATCTCTTCCACTTCTTTCTTTGTATCCACTTCTTCTTCGGAAATTAAGTTGATTTGTTCTTTATTATTTCTTATTAAGACAGCATCTAAATAAGCGTCTGTTATATTATGTTTAGTTATTTGGCTACCGGTAGAGTGACGATCACTTATTGGTAATTCAGTTAATTTATATTTATTAATATCTGAGTTTTTTAGACCGATGTAGTTTCTAGAATCTGTAATAAATGTCTTTAGTATTTTGTATGGATTAGTTTTTACTTCTCTTATTACTTGTAAGCCTCTTCTTGTTCTTGTTGATACTTCAAAGTCACTTAACCTCACTCTTTTTCCAGTACCTTTTTCAGTAATGATAGAAATAAATTCATCTTTTTCTGGATCATATTGATTTACTGATACTAAGTTATCATCTTTAAGTTTTATTCCTTTTACACCAGATGCTTTTACACCAACAACTGGTACTTCTTCGGTTTTAAAACTTAATCCATAACCAGAGTCTGTTGTTAAGAATAAGTATGGACTTGTTTCTAGGAAACTAGCAATTACATAGTCATTATCTTTTAATTTCATACAACTTGTGGCTTTAGAGTAACGTTGTAATTTAAATTCTTTTAGTTTTGAACGTTTAATCATACCATCATGTGTTGCAATAACAACATTTTTATCACTTTCAAAGCTGTATGCTGGAATGGATGAGACAATACTTTCCTCGGATGACATTTCAATTATATTACTTACATGTTTTGGCATATCTTTCCATTTTAAATCAGGAATTATATGAACTGGTATATGTAAGTAATTTCCGGATGTTGTGAATAGTAATAATGTATCTGTTGTATTCATTTCATATATTCCGATGATGTAGTCATTTTCTTTTATAGTTATATCTTCTGGATTAGAAGCTGTGTAACTACGGAATGATGTTCTTTTAATATAACCATCTTTTGTTACTAATACTACTACATCTTCTTTAGGTATCATAGCAGTTGTATCTATTTTAATTTCTGTTATTTGATCTTTTATTTCTGTAATTCTTGGTGTTGGATAATTTTCTTTAACGTCATTTAAATCTTTTTTCATTACAGATTTTAATACTTCTTCACTACCAAGAATGGCACTTAATCCTTTAATTATTTTTTCTAAAGATGCTTTTTCGTTTTCTAAGGCTACTACGTCTGTATTAGTTAGACGATATAGTTGTAAAATAACAATTGCTTCTGCTTGTTCTTCAGTAAATTCAAATTCTTTTACTAAGTTCATTTTAGCGTCTTGTTTATTTTTAGAAGCTCTAATTACTTTTATTACTTCATCCAAGATAGAAATACATTTAATTAAACCTTCTACAATATGATATCTAGCTTTAGCATGAGCTAAGTCAAATTCAGTTCTTCTTTTTACGACGTCTTTTTGATGAATTATGAAAGCATCAAGTGCTTGAGCTAAACCAAGTAACTTTGGTCTTCTATTAACAATTGAGACCATGTTAAAGTTATAACTTATTTGCATGTCAGTATTTTTTAGTAAATAATTTATGATTAGTTCCTTATTAGCTGTTTTCTTTAAATCTATAACAACTCTGACATCGGCAGCTGACTCATCACGTACTTCTACTATGCCATCTATTTTTTTATCAATTCTAATGTCATCTATCTTTTTAACTAGTAAAGCTTTATTTGTTTCAAATGGTATTTCGGTAATTACTAGTGATAATTTACCTTTTTCTTCTTCGAAGGTATATTTACTTTTTATGTTGATTTTACCACGACCTGTTGTGTAGGCATCTTTTATACCATCAATTCCTTCTACTATTGCTCCAGTTGGAAAATCTGGACCTTTTACATATTGCATTAATTCTTCTAGAGTACAGTCAGGATGGTCTACTCTATAGATAGTAGCATCAATTATTTCTCCTAAGTTATGTGGCGGAATATTAGTGGCGTAACCTGCTGATATTCCTTGAGCACCATAGACTAAAAGAGCTGGAAATCTTGCTGGCAATACGGTTGGCTCTACTGTTGTATCGTCAAAGTTTGGGGCAAACTCAACAGTATTTTTATCGATATCTCTAAGCATTTCATTACTGATTTTTGAAAGTCTTGCTTCAGTATAACGATAAGCGGCTGGAGAGTCGCCATCAATTGAACCATTATTTCCATGCATATCTATATATGGTAATCTTGTTTTCCAAGGTTGAGACATACGTACCATGGCATCATATATAGAACTATCACCATGTGGATGATAATTACCAATTACATCTCCAACGGTTTTGGCACTTTTTCGATAACCATGATCATAAGTATTTTTTTCTTTATACATTGAATAAAGGATACGGCGTTGAACTGGCTTTAATCCATCTCTGGCATCTGGTATAGCACGGTCTTGAATTATGTACTTTGAATAACTACCAAAGCGTTCACCCATGATGTCTTCTAATGTATAGTCAAAGATTTTCTCTATTATTTCTTCTGTTTTTGTTTTTGCCATTTTAACCTACTCCTTTTAATTAATTGCATAATCATCTTCTAATGAGAATTCAACGTTTTCCTCTATCCATTCTTTTCTTGGTGGAACATCATCGCCCATAAGAATTGAAACACGTTTTTCAGCAAGTTGAGCATCTTCAATATTTACTCTTATTAATGTTCTACTTCCTGGTTTCATAGTTGTTTCACATAACTGATCAGCGTTCATTTCACCAAGACCTTTATATCTTTGTATTTCACACTTTTTGCCTTTACTTTTAGCTTGCATTTCTTCAATTGTATAAGCGTATTCAATGTTTTTTCCGGATTGAATCTTAAACAATGGTGGCAAAGCTACGAAAAGTCTTCCATCTTCTATTAATGGCTTCATATAACGATAGAAGAAAGTTAGTAATAGACATTGAATGTGTCCTCCATCTTCATCGGCATCGGACATAATTATTACTTTACTGTATTCACAGTCTTTAATATCAAAATTAGAGCCATAACCAGCGCCAATGGTATATATCATAGTATTAATTTCTTCATTTTTAAGGATATCTTCCTCTTTAGTTTTTTCAGTATTTAAAACTTTACCTCTCAAAGGAAGAATTGCTTGATAACGTCTATCTCTTCCTTGCTTTGCTGAGCCACCTGCTGAATCTCCTTCGACTAAGAATAATTCTTTTTTATCTTTATCCTTACTTTGAGCTGGGGCAAGTTTTCCAGAAAGAGAACGTTCTTTATTGTTTTTCTTAGTACCTTTACGAGCTTCTTCACGAGCTTTTCTAGCAGCTTCACGAGCTATTTTACTACGCAAACTTTTATTAATTATTTCAGTTGCGATAGATTTATTTTCTTCTAAGAATGTTCTTATTTGATCAGTTACAATATTTTCTACGGCAACTCTAGCTTGAGGCGTTCCAAGTTTTCCTTTGGTTTGTCCTTCAAATTGAAGAATAGCTTCTGGTATTTTTAAACTAATGACAGCGGTTAGTCCTTCTCTAACATCACTACCTTCAAAGGCTTTTTCTTTACCTTTTACAAAGTTATTATTTTTAGCATAATCATTAAATACTTTGGTTAAAGCGGTTTTAAAACCTACTTCATGTGATCCACCGTCGATAGTTTTAACGTTATTTACAAAGCTAACAATATTTTCATTATATGAATCAGTATATTGCATCGCTATATCAACTTCAATTTTTTCTTTTGTTCCAGAAAGAGCTAATACTTTATGAAGAGTATTTTTTCCTTTATTTATTTCTTCTACAAATTCTTCAATTCCTCTTTCATAATGAAATTTTGCATTTCTTTCATCTTCTTCATCAACTACTTCTAGAGTTATTCCTTTTAAAAGATAAGCACTTTCTTGCATTCTTTCACAGATAGTTGTATATGAAAAGTTTGTTGTTGTAAAGATTTCATCATCTGGTAAAAATCTAACTGTTGTTCCGGTTTTATTAGAAGTACCTATTTCTTTTAATGGCACAGCAACATGGCCACCATTTTCGAAACGGATATAATATTCTTTCTTATCTCTTTTAATAGTTACTTCCATCCATTTTGATAAAGCGTTAACGACACTACTACCAACACCATGTAATCCACCTGAAACTTTGTAGCCATCACTTTCAAATTTACCACCGGCATGTAGTACTGTATATATTACTTCTGGAGTTGATTTACCTGATTCATGCATTCCAGTTGGAACTCCACGGCCATGATCTTCAACACTTACAGATTTATCTTTATGAATAGTTACTTTTATGTAATCACCAAATCCATTAATGGCCTCATCTATTGCGTTATCAACAATTTCCCATACTAAATGATGTAATCCTCGTTTGTCTGTTGAACCGATATACATACCAGGTCTTTTTCTTACTGCTTCTAATCCTTCTAGTATTTTTATCGATGTCTCATCATATTTTAAAGCCATTTTATCACTCCTATAATTTCAATCATTTATTATTATAACTAAATAAAGCGTTTTTTTCAACGCTCTTTTACTTTATTTTACAAGGGAAAAGTTATCATAAGGCTAATATATCATTATTTTTTCAAAAAGAAAAATTGACCAGGTCAGTCAATTAATCTAAATCATCTAATTTGTCATATGTTTTCTTAGCCATATCCTTAGCCATTGTTTTCATATTACATATAACATCCGGATTATTTTTTAAATACATATAAGCAACAGCAGCCATTACACCAACAATAGCTGTTATTACCATGCCTTTTTTACTACCATTTTCCATATTTTCACCTCAGTTTTAGTATGGAAAATATTTATCTATTTTATTCCATTTTGAAGAAAATCTTTTATGCTAGTACGTCGAACGTCTGCAGAAGTGTTGTTTACAGCTGTTTTCAATGCTTCTATGTCACCAATTAAATACAATTTTTTCTTACTTCTTGTTACTCCAGTGTAGATTAATTTGCGATATAGCATCTTATTAAAATTTTTAACAATTGGAATAATTACTACTTCAAATTCACTACCTTGAGCTTTATGAATAGAAATAGCATAAGCTAGACGAAAGTTTGCAAAATTAGACGGTGTATATTTAACAATATTTCCATCAAAATCAATAATTATTTCTTTTTTGGGAGAGGTTTTTATTTCCTTAATTATACCAATATCACCATTATAGACATTCTCATCTGGCATATTTGTAAGTTGAATTACTTTATCGCCTTCTCTAAAGATAACTTCTGAGGCGGCAATTTCTTTTTTGTCTTTGGATTTTTTATTAAATTTTTTTTGAATATGATTGTTTATTTCATCAATGCCGGCAATTGTTTTATACATTGGACAAAGTATTTGAAAATCTTTATATGACAAATCTTTATATGTATCAGTTATTTCTAATATATTATTAATTACTTGATCTGGTGATGATTTTATAAAGGTTAAATCGTCACCTACATTAAATATTTTTTCATTAATTGTTCCTTGTCTAATATCATAAGCAAGGGATAAAATATTAGAATCTTTTCCTTGACGATATAATTCAGTTAATTTAATAACCGGTAGTTTTTCACTTTGAATTAAATCGTGAAGTACTTGGCCTGGACCAACTGATGGTAATTGATGATCATCACCTACCATAACAATTTTACAATTAGCTGAAATTCCTTTTAAAAGACTAGCCATTAAATAGGTATCAATCATACTAGCCTCATCTATTATTACAAATTCTACTTTACTCTTATTGTACTCATTTACTTGAAATTTATTGGTTTCTTTTTGCCATTTTAGGAAGCGATGAATTGTTGATGCTCTAAGTAGAGTTGTTTCGGTCATTCGTTTGGCCGCTCTTCCTGTAGGCGCTAAAAGGGCAATTTTTTCTTGAAGAGAAGAATAGTCTAGTTTGTTCATTTGACGATATAGTTCTGTTATGGCTTTCATAATTGTAGTTTTTCCGGTACCTGGACCACCTGTAATAATTAAAAACTTCTTTTGGTAACTTTTTTTTATCGCTTCTAATTGTTCTTCATTGTAAACTATGCCAAAAAACTCTTCTATTTCTTTTATCTTGTTATCAACATCTTTTGTAATAAGGTCTTTTTCATGAGAAAGCATGCGAAATCTTTTTACAATTAAGGATTCTGATTCATACATTTCTTTTAAGTAATATTTTTCTTCTTTTACTATTATTAAAAGATTCTTTTCAAGATTTTTTAGAGCTTCTTCTATTTTTTCATCAGAAATATTTACTCCTATAACTCTTGGTAATAGTGATGATAATTCTTCCTTATAATAATAGCTATGTCCATAAGCATTACTTACTTCATTCATAATATAAATAA
>CAVKJF010000009.1:0-16858 GCA_963656615.1 bacterium
CTTTATAGACTTTATCTGGCAGTGGTCTAGCATCTATTTGAGTACATTTACCAAGATTCGTAATAAAAAGTCTGTGTTTTTTAACATTATCATATACTTCTTCGGCAAATTCTTCAGTCCATGATGATGTTGGCATTCTCTTGATAGTTTTATATAACTCTTCATCTATTAAATTAACAGCTTCGAATAAGTCCCAAATATTTTTAGTGCCTATCCAGGGCGACTTTAGTCCATGCCAAGATTTAGAAGAAGCAATATTTCTACCGGTTGGATTCATAAATACAAAACAAATGTCTGGATTAGTTTCACAACCACCATTATAAATAGAATCTAAATCTTTTGATCCATATTTTAATTGTAATTTGTCATATTCTTTATTTAAGTCTTTAAGTTTCATAACTACTCCTATATGTTTATTTAATTATAGCATACTTTTATACTATCTAAAACAAAAAAGGACTTGCTGTCCTTTATTTTACGATAGTAGCTTTACCAGATGCAAACTTTGTTGTTAGTGATATTAAGTCATTAGTTACTTTTTCTAACTCTTCATCTTTTGTTTCTTTGTTACCAATGATTAGATATAAAACGTTTTTAGAGTCTTCTGTTACTTTTGTTTTATCTACTTGACGGATATCTAGCCAGCATACTACATCATTATTATCATCTACAAAAGAGTATTCTCCTGCTTTTACTGGCTTTAATTCTTCACTCCCTAATGGTAAGAACTTTTCAGTGCCATCTGTTATTTTTAATGTTACGTTTCCATCTACCTTATCTATATCATGTGCTCCTAGGCATAATTTTGATTCAATTGATAAGATGTTGTAAATATCAACGGTTTTATTGATACTTATTAATTCTTCTCTTTTAGTTAATAATCTTATTAGATTTTCTGATGCTGGTAAGTTTTTTCTTCTTGGTACACCTACTTCTTGATGTAATTCATAAAATCCTTCAATAACTGGGTCAGATTTTATATCGTAATCTTTATATTTTTCTATTAAACTGGCAACTTTTTCTTTACGCCAAGCTTCATATTCTTCACTAATTTCTTTATTATTTATACCTTCTATAATAACTGCCTTTATTTTTACTCCTAAGGCTAGGACTTTTTCATCTACAATAAACTTCATATATGTCTCCTATAAATACCATAATTTTTTATTATTCTTTTGAACTGTTTTTATTATTCCGCCAGCTATACATTCATCATTATGATAAAGTACACAGGCTTGACCTGGTGTTACTCTTTTTACACCTTGAGGATATTTTACTAATATTTCATTATTATCTAGCCAGGTTAATTCTACTGGAATATCCTTTTGCCGATATCTAAATTTAGCTGTACATTTTTTAACTTTTTCTTCTCCTAAATAATTTACATCTTCTATAATACAAGAATCTGAAATTAAATATTCATTATCTTCGCCAATACAAATGTATAGTATATTTTTTTCTAAGTTTTTACCAACGACAAACATTCGATCTGTTGCGCCACCAATGTTTAGTCCTTTTCTTTGACCTATAGTGTAATACATTAAACCAATGTGTTTACCAATTATTTCATTTGTATCAATATTTACTACGTCACCTGGTGTATTTGGCAAATAGTTTTTTAGAAAATTGGTAAAGTTTCTTTCTCCTATAAAACAAATTCCTGTTGAGTCTTTTTTCTTAGCTGTTATTAGTCCATGTTCTTCGGCTATTTTTCTAACATCTTTCTTGATCATGTTACCAATTGGAAATAGAACGTTTTTAAACTGATCTTTACTTACTTGAGAAAGAAAATAAGTTTGATCTTTATCTTCATCTTTAGCTTTTAAAAGTTTTCCATTTTCTAACCTGGCATAATGACCTGTTGCGATATAGTCGGCGCCTAATTCTTTGGCTGCTTTTGCAAACATATCAAATTTAATATATTTATTACACATAATATCTGGATTTGGAGTTCTTCCTTTTCTTAATTCATCTAAAAAATAAGTAAAAACATAATCCCAGTATTCTTTTACAAAATCTTTACGATGTAATGGTATACCTAACTTATCGCATACTGATTTTGCATCATTATAATCTTTTTCTTGCGGACAAATTCCTTCTCTTGTACTTGGTGCATCATTATATTCGCCATCGGCAAGAGAATCCCAGTTACGCATAAATAATCCTATTACATCATAGCCTTCTTCTTTTAATTTTATGGCGGCAACAGATGAGTCTACTCCTCCTGACATACCTACTACTACTTTTTTCATATTCTTCCTCTTTATTTAACTTTTATAAACGTATATCCTAAGTCTTCTACTGTATTTTGAACTTCTTTAATGTCTAACTCTTTTGAACTTATAATTGTTGCGGTATTAGAACTTAGGTCTACTGTTACTTTTTTTACATTAGGTAATTTAGAAAGAGAAGTTTCTACTCTTGATGCACAATGAACACAACTCATTCCTGATATTTCAATTATGGTTTTTTTATTATTAAACATATTAATCTCTCCTTATCTTAATCTTATTTAATCTTAAAGCATTTAACATAACTGTTAAACTACTTAGAGTCATCGCAATAGCAGCTAACATTGGATTCATAGTAAGATGCTTGCTGAATACTCCGGCTGCTACTGGGATCATACACATATTATAGAAAAAGGCCCAAAATAAATTTTCTTTAATATTTTTTACGGTTTTCTTACTGATATTTAAAATATTAATTATATTTATTAAATTATCATTCATTAAAATTATGTCAGCTGAGTTACTAGCAATATCAGTACCAGATGATAACGATACACCTATATTGGCAGTTTTTAGGGATGGAGCATCATTAATACCATCACCTATCATTAAGACTTTTTCGCCAGTAGATAATAACTCTTTAATTTTAGTGGCTTTTTCACTTGGTATGACATTAGCAATAACTTCATCTATGCCAGTTTCTTTAGCAATTACTTTGGCGGTTTTTTCATTATCTCCTGTTAACATAATTACTCTTTTGTTTTCTTTTTTTAATTCTTGAATAACATTTTTTGTATTATCTCTTACAATATCTTTTAATCCTAATAAAGCAATTATTTTATTTTCCTCTATTACATACATAATACTGTTTCCTTGTTCTTGAAGTTTTGTCTCCTCATCTTTATGTGTGTTTTTAAGAGAAAACTTTTCTATTAACTTACTATTGCCGAGATAATATTTCTTATTGTTAAGTGTTGCTTCTACACCATAGCCAGAAATATTTTTAAAGCCAGTTACATTTTCAGTTATATCTTTTTTAGCAAAACTTAGTGCAATTGGATGAGTTGATTTACTTTCAATAGTAGAAATAATATCTAGAAGTTCTTTATCCTTATATGAACTATAATTATACATTTTATTCAAGCTTAATTTTCCATAAGTTAAGGTTCCAGTTTTATCAAATACAATGGTTGTTACTTTATGAGCATTTTCTAATACTTCACTTGTTTTTATTAAGATGCCATTTTTAGCGGCAAGACCTTCACTTATAACAATAGTTACTGGTGTTGCTAGACCTAAAGCACAAGGACAAGCTACAACTAGTACTGTTACAAAATAAATTATACTTTCTGAAATACTAGAACCTGATAAAAGATGAATTATAAGAGTTAGAATTGAAATTATAATTATTATTGGTACAAATATACCAGATACTTTGTCGGCAATTTTAGCGATAGGCGCTTTCGTATTAGTTGCTTCTACTACTAATCTTACTATTTCTGAGATAGTTGTATCCTTACCTATTTTTTCGGCTTTATATAGAATGTGTCCATCAATATTTAAACTACCAGCAATTACTTTTTTATTAGTACTTTTTTTAACGGGCATACTTTCGCCAGTTATAAAAGACTCATCAAAATGAGACTCACCTTCAACAATAGTTCCATCTACGGCAATTTTCATACCAGGTTTACAAATTAGAATGTCACCTTTTTTAATTTCATCTATCGTTACTTCTTTTTCGATATTCCCAACTTTTAATAAGGCATAACTTGGTGTTATGGTTACTAATTCTTTAATAGCTTCTTTTGTTTTTTCTTTACTTTTTCTATCTATATGGCGACCTAATTTTATGAAATAGATTATTGTTATGACTGACTCATAATAAATATAATTAATGTAGTCTAGAGGATTTTTATTACTTATGACAGCTAGTATCATTAGAATTGTTCCTACTAAACTATATGTCAGGCTTGATAAAGCACCAATGGAAACAAGCGTATCCATGTTAGGAGACTTATGAATAATATTTTTAAAACCTGATTTAAATATATCAAATCCATATATTAAGAATGGGACTGTTAATGCTAATAAAGTTAGAGTATAGTTTATGGGATGTATATTTATATTTAAAATACTTGGAACTGGAAGGTTTATCATATGACCCATGGAAATATATAAGACAAGAATTACTAAAAAAGTAAAAACGATTAATTCTTTTGTTTTGTTTTCGGCTTTATTTTCCTTCTTTTCATCATAGATACCTAAACTTTTAAATCCAGCTTCTGAAACAAACCTATTTAAATCATTTATAGTTAAGGTATTATCATACTCTATTAAGGCTTGTGCTAACACTAGGTTAACTGAGGCATTAATAATACCTTTTTGTTTATTTAAATATTTTTCAAGACTGTTTGAACAAGCACTACAGCTCATACCAGAAATACTTAAAATTACTTTAGACATAACTATTCTCCTTTTTATTTTAATTTGCTAAATAAATCTAGGACATCATCTATTACTTCATACTTTTCGTCTTTAATGTCTTTAACCATACAGGTTTTCATATGACTTTTTAATATTTCATTGCCAAGACTTTTTAAGGCGTTAGTAGTAGACGAGATTTGAATTAAAACATCATCACAATATCGATCATTCATAATCATTTGTTCAATACCAGAAATTTGGCCAGAGATAATTCTTAGTCTTCTTACTAAAGCTTTCTTCTCTTCTGGCGTTCTATGTTTTGATCTTGTACAGTTTTCACATGCTTTTTTCATATTTATCACCTAAAATCATTATAGGGAGGGAGGGTATTTGTGTCAATAGTTTTTTAAAGAAAAAAGTATACTTTTTTGTATACTATTTTAAAACTTCTTCTACTTCATTTAGTAGTTCTTGAATTTTATTAAAGGCCCTAGAAATATGAAGGCCATCTACAAATATGTGACTTACGGTAATATTTAGAGTTAATTCGTATTTGTTATTATTATTTGTATATTTGCCCCAACATATTCTAGGAACTGTTTGAGAATGTAACTCTTCTGTCATAGGCTGATTTAGACCGGTAAAATTAAGCCAAGGAAGACAAGTTATATAATATTCGTTCCAAGTATTTGTGGGATTATAGTTATTTTCAGTTAACTTTGTTTCGTATTTAGCTATATCTATTTCTTTTCTGGCTAATTCATAAAAGTCTTTGTAATCTTTTTTATTTTCAAAACGGACATTTTCAAAAACATCATTTTTAGTCATAACAGTAATGGCTGGATTAATGTCATCAAAAATAACTGGCTTATTATCAACAAATCTCATACGCATCTCTGGTACTGAATTTAGTCCATTAACAACAATATATAACATTCCTATAAAGAATGAAGTGTTGCTCCTTTTGGAATAGTTAACTAATTTAGTTACATCCATAGTAACATTGATACTGTATGTAGGATTTTTGAATGATTTAAACCAAGCATAAGTCTTTTTTCTCGGTGAATTTTCTATATCTAATTCGTGCATTTTATCTACCTCTTTTCCTGATTTTATTTTTACTATGTTCCAATATATCTTTAATCTTCCTAGTATATTATTTTTCTTCTTTTATATAGGTTGCTTTTATCATGGTATCAATAATAGTATCTAGATAGTCTTTTACTTCTGAGTCGACACTGCGCATATTTTTGTAGAAGTCTTTTAAATCATTTAAGTTGAAATTGATTCCTTCTTTGTAATCATTTGGCAGGCTTTTAAAAATTGTTTCAAATGTTTCTTCTACTTTTCCTTGGTCCAATTTTTCGAAGGCAATGGTTGTTGTTTCGTGTAGCTGTTTACTGATACTGGAAAGGTTTCCATTAACGAAATGTTCACCAAAGATACACCATGAATTTGGATAATGTTCATTAAAGGCTTTTTCAGTACTTTTTACTACTTTGTAATCTTCATTATTTAGTATTGTTCCGACTACTGATCCAGTTGGGATAATATTTACCAATTTTTCTTTTAAACGTTTAAATGCTGTACTTTCGTATTCTTCTTTTCTAAAACCTGGACCATCAAAATTATAAATTTTATTGATTCTTTTATATATATCGTCATTTACAGTCATAACACTTGCCATAGCTAAATTTCCACCTTTAGAATGCCCTGTTATGTAGATATTTTCATCTTTTGGTAGAATAACAGTTGATAAGTATTTCTGGGCTAGTACTTGAGTATTTGTTGGATATTGATATCCTAGACGAAGATTTTCTATCCAGCCGATTAAAGAGCCATCTGTTCCTTTAAAAGCTACTATTGTATTATTGTATATTCTGAATGTTACAGCAACAAATTGAGTATCATCATTTTTAATATTTTGATAATCAGACACATATAAATCTTGATAACGTTTGCTGTCTTTTACAATATCTAATAATTCATAGGCAATTGGTGCCATAACGCCGGGAGCATCCTTTTTGTACTTATTTACATATTCCAAAAAATCATTTATCTTCTTTTTTTCAGAAAAAGATGGGGCTGAAACATATATTAAAATGGCACAAAGTAAATTATCCATGACATTCCAGTGAACATCTTTTATGGTTGTATCCTTGTAGTAATTTAAATAGTCCTTTATAGTGTACATAATTTCACCTCTTAATTATTATATGAATTAGGTATCATTCCTTTTAGAAGATAACACAATAATTATTAATTTGTCAATGTCTCATAATTAACCGATTGTAAAAGAAAAAGGCAAATGTATTTGCCTTAAACATTTATACTTTTATATTCTTTAGGTCCTATTGCTAATAATACTTTATATAATATCAATGTTATGATGCTAATAAGTATTGAATGGCCAATAGTTAAATAATCAATTTCTAAATAATCACTAAAGTATCCTATTAGTAACATACTTATTATAAATATGGCCATTCCAATAAACACCGATAACATACTACTCATACTTTGCTTAACTACTTCTGTATCATTTGAAGCATTCATTTTAGGATACTTTAAATTGATAAGCAACCCTATTATAGCACTTAGTATTACGGATGAAAAGCTTACAATAATTAGTGAGAGTATTGATAATAAACTTGGCTGATATACAATTATATAAATTATATCGGCAAATAATATAAATGGTAATTCTATTATCATACACATAAGTATTTTAGCATTTAATATAGTTGTTTCTTTTATAGGAAGACTCTTGGTTATATTGATTGTTTTTCCTTCTAGAGAAATACTTGACGAAGTTATAGATGTTATTGTACCAGTGAATAAAATTAGACCATAGAATAATAATGATATAGTAGTATTAGTATCTATTTCAGCAGTTTTTGATATTATTTTAAAAGCTTCATCACCTTTTATACAAATAGCAATAGATATTACTAGAATAATTATTAAACCAAAGCAAGTATTCAACATGTATACTGGTGATGAAAAGTATCTTTTTAATTCTTTTATTGTAAGAGATCTAAGCGGACTATTTTGTTTAACTAAATCCTTTTTAGTTATTTTTTTAGATTTTGTCGCAACCTCTTTTGATTTAAATATAATTTTAAAATAGAATTTTGCTCCTATATATATGAATATTATCATTGGAACTACATTAACTAAAATTAGTTTAATTAAATTCATAATATCAAAATTGTTAATTAAACTGATGTATGTTCCAATAGGATAATATATTCTAGTAAGAAAGTCATTAATACCTTGAGCTTTTGCGGCAATATCTTTAATGAATGAGTCAAGGTTTAAACTAGCAAAATAGATAGCCATAAAAATAATTAGAGAAAGAAGTGTCTGAATTATTTTCTTTGATTTGAATCTACTAGAAATCATTTTTACTAGGTAACCTAGAATACTAGAAACAACGGTTGGTATTAAAGGTAAGAGAATTGACATTAATAACGATAATAAATAAAAACTAACTCCTGGCTTTTCAAATATTATGTATACTATGAATGCTGGTAGTAAAAACATTAAATTGTATATATACTGAAAAAGAATTAATTTAAGTATTCTAATTGATAATATATAAGACTTTTTGATAGGCAGTGAAAATAGTAAGTCATTGTCTTTTGCTTCAAAAAGAATTCCTTGTGATTTGTATATTCCTGAAAAGAATGTTAAAACTGTTACTATAGCTAGGAACATTGTTAGCATAATATATGTTAAATTAAGTTTATGTAATGGTTCTGCTAGCATGTATGCGTAGAATCCAATAGATGTTGCGACTATAAGAAATAAGAATACTGGGAAGAAAAATCTTTTTAATTTACTGGAGTTTTGCTTGGTATTATATTTAAAAAGATTCATATCTTGACTTAAAGCTGCTTTTAGTAATGATAAAAACTTTTTCATTTTCTATCACCTAGTTCTAGGAATACTTTTTCTAGTGACTCATCGCCTTTAATATCTTTCATTTTACCGGTTTTTACTATTTTTCCTGATTTTATTATCGCAACATGGTCACATAGTTTTTCAGCTACATCTAAAATGTGGGTTGAAAAGAAAATTGTTTTTCCTTCTTTTGCCATAGCTTTCATTAACTCTTTCATATCATAAACGGCTTGAGGATCAAGTCCAACAAATGGTTCATCCATTATTAATACCTTTGGATCATGAGCTAAGGCAGCAATTAGAGCTACTTTTTGTTTCATACCATGTGAGAAACTTGATATATCATCGTTTAATTTATCAGTTAACTCAAACATTTTAGCGTACTTTTCAATATTTTCTTTTCTTTTGCTTGTTGATATATCATACATGTCACATACAAAATTAATGAAATCTATGGCTTTCATATTTTCATAAAGATCCGGATTATCTGGTACATAAGCCATATCTAATTTACAACCAATTGGGTCTTCTTTTATTGACTTACCATAAATAGTTATGTCTCCTTCTTCAAAGTCTAAGATTCCGACAATAGACTTTATCATAGTTGTTTTACCAGCTCCATTGTGACCGATAAATGCAAATATCTCACCTGATGCTATTTTTAGGTTAACATTGTCTAAGGCTTTTTTGGTACCGTTATAGGTTTTACTTACATTTTTAATTTCTATCATACTATACCTCTTTCTAATCATGTAATTGTATTTTTTATTATTGTATCACATGATACATTATTTGTATAGTATATTTTATTTTTCTTTACTTCTATCTAGACCATTAATATAAGCATTGAATTGTTGAAATGACAAACCTGGCTCTACTTCAAAGAATTCTGTTACTGGTCTTGAGATGCCATTAGCCATTTTTTCATAGTAATTATTAATTTCTTTAATGGCTTTTTCTTCATTTTCAAAGTCATATATACCTACTCTTTCCCAGTTAGGATGTTCTATTTGATATACTTTATCATCTTGATAGTATAAGACAAAACAGTGCATATGTTCATCCTGATCTAAGTCATTGAAATCATCTTCTCCATATACTCGTGTACAAAACATTTTGTTTTTTATTCCTAAACTATCAAGCAACGTGTGCATTAAATAAACTTGTTCTATACATGTACCAAGTCCATGAGCAATGGTTTCTTCTATACTAGAAGTTCGATATAGTCTTCTGAAGTTTTTCATATTTCCTACATGTTCTTCACTATTAATATCTAACCAGCCATATTTAATGTGTCCTTTCATGTATTCTAATATGTCATTTGGCGATTTAATATTTTTTATTTCCATAATTTGTTTTCCTTATTTAATTTCTTCTAATAATTTCTTAAACATTAAGCCGTGAGACTTGGTTATTTGTTCTTTTTCTATTAAATTTAAGATTTCATTTTCTGATAAATAAGAAACGTTTTCTACTTCTTCTGTTTGAAGTTTTAAAGAACTAATGTTGATATCTTTTTCTAAGTAGTATATGTCGCCAAATGGTATACCAAATAAGATACTACCAATATACTTTATATTTTCATTCGAAATATCTATGCTTAATTCTTCTTTTACCTCTCTAATTATTGCTTCTTTGGATGTTTCATTGTATAAAACATGACCACCTGTTGTTGAAAAACGTGAGCCTTTTTCTTTAGAAGTTTTTTGCATCAAATATTTACCATCAGAATTTTTTATAAAAATTACAGTAACTAAGATGTGTTCACCGTCTGGTAGTCTCTCACCTCTTACTATTTTTTTGTTTAGTTTTTTCTTGTTACTGTCATATACATTTAAATACTCCATATTATCCCTCCTCTATTTAAAATGGACATAGTTAAAACCTAATTTACTGTATACATCGTACGCTCTTGGTAGGTGAAAGATTCTAGCAAAAAGCAAGTTATAAAATTCATCAATTAAAATTATTGAACATAGAGTAATACTAAGGATTAAGAAATTTTTCCTTTTCATCTTTTTAGCTAGATAAAAACAAAAAGGCATAATTACATACATTAATAATAATGCTGATAGTCCGAAAAACAATACACTTCTTAAGCAAACAAAGCCATTGATGTTACCAAAATTTAGTATTTCTTGATTATAATCCCAACATCTTTTTCCATTTCCAATAATATACATTCCAAGACCTGAAAAATATTCTAAAATTCCTGTTGATAAAAAACTTATTAAAAATACTTTCCAAGGTTTTTTTCTATGTTTATAAGTTAATAAATAAATCATGATAGAACCTGTTGCATAAATATTTATCCATGGTAAGAAGTTACCGCCTCGCCAATAAAACTCTTTCATACCACCATTAAAATAATAAAATATAAATTCATATAAAAATCCAAATACTCCTGTTATTACTATTACAAGACAAAATATGCCAAGCATTGTTTCCTTGTCAAATGAATGATCTTTATTTAAATACTCATTAAATCTTTTTTTCATACTGCTCACTACTCCCTTATTTTTCTATTATATCATATCTTTTAATAGTATTGTAAATTAACAGCCTAGTTTTAAAAATACTTTTCGCTTCATTGACTTTGATAATTGTCTTTGCTACAATTTTATTGTAGTGAAGGAGTAAAATATGAACGGAGAAAATAATTTTAATAATCAATTTAATGGAGGATTAAACAACCAGGTACCACAACAATCTGGGCCTAATCCCCAAAATAATCAGGAACAAATCTTTAATAATTTTAATGGTATGCAAGGAAATATAGCTGGACAAGCAAATGGATGTAATAATCAAATGCCACAACAGCCTAATTTCAATATGCCAGTAAACAATTTTGGACAACAACAACAACAAGGCCAATTTCAAAATGGCCCTATGCCTATGGGCAATCAGTTTAATAACAATAATGGACAACAGAAAAAAAGTAATACTGGTAAAATTATTTGCATTGCTGTTGGAGCTTTTATAGTTCTTGGCATTGCTTATACTTTCTTAGGTGGAAAGACTTTAACTTGTACTCGCCATGATAGTTTTTCTGGGGTATCATATGAAGATACTATAAAAGTTAAATTTAGAGATGACAAAATTAAACGAATTGAGCAAACTGGTACTATAGATCTTGGAAGTAACATTTCAAAAAAAGATGAATTTATCGATGCTATAAAAGAAGATTATGAGGAAGAAAAAACTGACGGATTTTCATATAGCATAAGTAGCAAGGACAGTAAAGTTACATTTAAAGTAACAGCTTCTTCTAAGGATGCTATAGAAAAATTTTATTATTTAGATGAAGATGATAGTTATGATAGTGTAAAAGATACACTTATAGCAGATAAATATACTTGTAAATAATATTAGGTCAAGATAATTTCTTGACCTTTTTATTTTGCTAGCTAACTCTGTAATGTCCTACAATATCATTTCTGTATTCGAGAATATCTTCTTCATAATGTTTTTGATATGGATTAGCGTGATGAATAATAAAAGGAACTCCTCTTTTATTTCTTTTATCTGAAACTATTCCAATGTGTTTTTTAAAGATAACTATATCTCCAGCTTGCCATTCTTCTATTTTCTTGGAATCTGTTGTAATAGATATTGCAGTACGTTCAAAATATATTTTTAAGTTTTTGACTCTTCTAAAATCTATATTTTTATCAATTACATCTATCTTATATAAGTCTTTATTATTTTTAATATCTTCATTGACTAATTCCATTAAATCATATCCTGCACCTTTTAATCCAAAGGCTACTACGTCTGTACAAACACCATATTCATCATTTGGATAACCGGTGTCGTAATATTTACTTTTATATTTTGGATTCTTTTTAATGTAGTCTTTAACATTATTTAGAATATCTGTTTGATCATCTACTCCATCATTATCCTTGTCTATTTTGCTTGTATATGTCTTTATATTAAAGTCTTTGTTTGAATATTTCTTGTGTGGTATGTAGTTATATATGTATAGTATATAAGAAATAAATGTTGCAATTATGATTGCTAATGTTACTATAATTAATGTTTTCTTTTTCATTTTATCATTCCTAATTTAATATTTTTTACTTTATTTCTATATATATTTTAATTTATTTATAAAACATTCTCAACTTTTTTAATTATTATTTCATGCATTTTCGACTTTCTTAAAGCTATAAACAAAAAAGAACATATCTTTTTGTAAGATATATTCTTAGCATATATTTTCTATTGTTAAGAAACCATACATTTTATCATTTAAATTGTCTTTCTTTTCAATATAGAAACAGTCTCTACGTGATATGTTCTTGGAAACATATTAAATGGAATGACTTCTACTACTTCATATTCTTTTAATAAATTGATGTCTCTAGCTAAGGTTGCTGGATCACATGATACATATACAATGTTGTTTGGAGAAAGTCTTTTAATATTTTCTATTGTCTTTTGATCTAATCCTGATCTTGGTGGATCTACTATTATCATATCAATATCTTTAAAGTTTTCTATAACATTTTCAACTTTATCTTCTATAAATTCTATGTTAGTAATATTGTTTAGTTTTTTATTTAAGTTTGCATCTTCTATATTTGATTTGGAATAGTCAACTCCAGTTACAAGACCATCAACAAATTCTGAAACATAAATACCAAAACTACCAGTACCGGAATATAAGTCTAATAATCTTTTTGGCTTTATTTTTTCTACTTCAGTTTTTACTTTGTCATATAATTTTTCAGTTAATTTTTCATTTACTTGAAAAAATGAATCAATAGATAAATAATACTGTTTGTCACCAATGCTAGTAATAATTCTTTTCTTTTCTGTTAAATATTTATCATTATATACTAGAACATCAACTTTTTCTTTTAATTCATTAATATTTGATACTTCACCAGATATTTTTAACATTATTTCTTCTTGATTATTACTTGTACGAATTATAACTTCTGTAATATTATTTTCTGTTGAATTTAGGTCTTTTAAAATGCTATTAATTCTTGGATTTAGTAAATAACATTTATCGATTTTAATGAGACTGTTCGAACCTTTTTTATAGTAGCCAAGTTGCTGGTCTTTGCCATGAAATGTTACTTTATTTCGATAATAATATTCATCAGAAAATACTGTTTCTTTTACTTTAGTTGGATTAATTTTGGCAAACTTAACTAGTAATTCTTGAACTTTACGTCTTTTAAATTCATTTTCTTTTTTAAAAGATAAGTGTTCTAAATCACATCCGCCACAAAAGATGCTGTAATATGGACATTTTTCAATAATTCTACTTGGCGACTTTTCAATAAAATCTACTATTTCCGCCATATAATACTTTTTTGTTTCTTTAATAATATTTATTTTAACTATTTCGTTAGGAAGTGCATTTTCAACAAAACAAATTTTATTATTAACTTCTGTTATTCCTCTTCCAAAATGATCTAATTTTTCTATTTTAACATTCATAATATACCTCTTTTTTTATTATAACAAAAAGTACATAGTTTTTGAATATGATTCCATAATAATAATGGTGATTTTATGAGTTTAGTAAAAAGTATTAAAAGAAAGACAAAATATTCTAATGATTATATAGTTAAGGAAATGTCTATAAATGGTAAAAAAGTAATTTTATTTTTTAATGAGGTACTTACTGATAGTTCTCATATAGATGAATTTATTTTAAAGCAGTTGATATTACTTGATAAAAAGTCTCTTAATAAATTAGAAAATACTTTACCTGTTTCAAATATTATTAAAATCAAGTATGAAGAAATGTTTGATTATGTTAATAAAGGTTTTTTAGTTATTTGTACTAAATATGTATATGCAATTGAGGTAAAGGCTAAACTTGATAGAGGTGTTTCAACTATAGAAAGTGAATTATCTATTGCTGGGCCAAAAGACAGTTTTTCGGAGAATTTTAATACTAATTTAGGGCTTATAAGAAGAAGAATTAAGTCAACTAATCTTTGCGTTAAAAACATAGAACTTGGAAGAAGAAGTAAAACCAAAGTTGGCGTTTTATATATTGATGATATTGCTTCTATGAAAACTGTAGAAAGGGTTAATGAAGTATTAGATAGAATAGATATAGATGGAATAATTGATTCTAGTTATTTGAAGACTACATTAGAAGGACAGAAGAGTTTTTTTCCTACTATTATGATGAGCGAAAGGCCAGATAAAAGTGCCATGGCATTATTAGAAGGTAAAATTGTTATTATTGTGGATATGAGTCCATATGCTTTGATTTTGCCAAGTTTCTTTGTTGATTTTTTTCATACGACTGATGATTACTATCAAAAGTCATTTAATACTACTTTTATTAGAATAATTCGCTTTATTTCTTTTTTGGTCGCAGTATTTACACCTGCTTTATACATTGCTGTTACAACTAGAAATTATGATATTGTTCCATTGGATTTACTTTTAATGTTAAAAGCTGGAAGAACTTTTGTACCTTTTCCGGCTTATATAGAAGCTTTATTTATGATCATTTGTTTTGAGATACTTAAAGAATCGGACTTGAGAATGTCTAATACATCTGGTTCATCGGTTTCTATCTTGGGAGGATTAATACTAGGTGATGCTGCTGTTAGTGCAGGAATAGTCTCACCTATTATGATTATTGTAATAGCAATCTCTTCTATTGCTGGACTCGTTTTTTCTTCGGTAGAATTAGTTAATGCACTACGTTTATATAAAATAATTCTGTTACTTCTCGGGACTTTACTTGGGATTTACGGAGTTGTTTTAGGAACAATATATCTCCTTTATAAATTGTTGACTTTAAAAGTGTTTGGAATACCTTATTTAGTACCATTTGTACCATTTGAGAAGAATGAAATAAATGACTCTATAATTAAAAGGGAGGAAAGCGTAAAGAAAAGAAACTCATTCTTAACAAAAAACATTAATCGAGGTGAATATAAATGAAAAAGATTATTGTATTAATCGTTTTATTTATTTTGTTTGGTTTTGTCATAAAAATACCTACTTATCACGAACTAAATGATTTAGCTATTATAAAGGGTGTTGGTGTTTCTTATAAAAATAGTAGTTATACAATTTATATGAAGGAAATAATTCCTACAAGAAGTGATGATGGTATAGAATATAAATATAAAATTTATGAAGCTAGTGCAGACGACTTAGAAAGTGCATTAGAAAAAGTAGCTGATAAAACAAAAAAGAAACTATACTATAAAAGGTGTAAGTTTCTTGTTACTGATGTAGATCATAGTGATTTTATAAATGAAATGCTTGATATTAAACCTAAAAATATTTATCATCCTTCAGATGATGTAAAGGATGTATTAGCAAAAACTAATTCTTAATTTCCTCACAATTATATCCTTGATTTTCATAAAATTCTTTTTGTTTTTCTTTTGTATTAAAGTATTTTAATAATGCATCATTGGCTGTATTTACTTGAACAGCGGCTTTAACAATAGTTACTGTTGTTGTATTATTTTCACTTTTTACATCTATTCCATTAATTGATGAGAAAAATTGAATTTCTTCTTCCGGCGTCTTTAGAGATGGTCTATCATTATTGACTGTTTCTTCTATGGTATCTAATTTTTCATATTTAATTGTATTTTGTTCTAAAGACTCTTCTTTATATCTTGATCTACTTGTTATTTTATATAGATTTGCAGTGTCTATTTTTTCACATGATAGTAAAGAAAGATTACTGAATGATACAACTGGACTATTGTTATTTGATAAATTTACATCTTTTATGGTTGCTCGTAAAACTGGTGGAATAATTATGAATGATAATGATAATATTATTATTAAAAACAACAATATATTTATTGGGTTTATTTTTTTCATTTGATTAATCCTTTCTACTCTTTCATGTTAATAGTAACATATTGAATATTCTTTTTCAATGTGTTTTTTTATTAAAGATTTTTTAATCTGTTTAATTTTTCTTGAAGAATTTTTCTTCTATTTTCTTCTTCTTGCTTATTTACTTCATAAGATGAATCAGACTTAATAATAATTGCACCTTCATGTACTTTTCCTTTTATTTCATTTTTATTAAGAGTTATTTTTTCTCTGGTAGTTAGTTCTTCACAAACTACTAAGTCATCTTCTATCTTATCAACCGCATATTTCATATTAATCACCTACCCGTTTGTATTTGTTTTTATAGTTTTAAAAGTTATAATACTTCCATTTGACTCGGCAACAATTGAACCCGATTCATCAGTTCTATATATTTTTATGTTTTTATTTTTTAGACGTTTTATTATTTCATCATGTGGGTGTTTATAGGTATTATTTACGCC
>CAVKJF010000009.1:16868-19996 GCA_963656615.1 bacterium
ATTTACGCCAACTGAGATAATTGCATAAGTTGGATTTACTTTATCTAAAAAGGCTTTTGAAGTTGAATATCTTGAGCCATGATGTCCTACTTTTAATACATCACTTTGAATATTTTTATTGAGAAGCTTTTTTTCTACTTTTGTTGATGCATCTCCTGTAAATAAAAATGTATTTGTGCCATGCTTTAAACGTAGTACTATTGAAGAGTCGTTTAAGTCTTTTGAATTGTTATCTATGTATAAAATTTCAATTGTTGTATCGGCAAATGTAAAACTTTTGTCTATTTCAGGACTATTAAATGCAACCTGTTTTTCTTCTAAGACATCTAATACATCTTCAAATGTCTTTGTTGTTGTTAGTACTTCTGGCATATAGAATGTACCTATTGAGAAATTTTTTATTATGTCATCCATACCACCAATATGATCTTCATGGGCATGAGTTCCTATTACATATTCAAACTTTTCTATTCCTAAACTTTTAAAATAATTTACTAGTTTTGGCCCATCTTCATTATTGCCAGCATCTATTAACATATATTCATTATTCTCTTCTATTAGTATAGAATCTGCTTGGCCAACATCTAAATATGTTACTTTTAAATTATTGGATGTTTCATTAATTGCTTCCGTTTGCCTTTCTTTAGTTGAAAAATTTTCTTTATTTTCTTTTTTTGCATCCGGTTGAGTATAAATTCCAAATAAGTAAACTATTAATAATAGTGTTATGGCTATAATTTTATTTTTTGTTTTCTTTTTCATATGATTCTCCTATATTTTTATTATACCATGTTTGTTTTAAAAAGAAAAAAAGAATTATTTCATTAATAACTCTTTATTTTTGACCTGATGATTTATTATCTTTATATTCACTATACTTATAGTCTTTAAGTAATTGTTCTTTGGTTGCTTTATATTTACTTTCAAATCTTTTAGCACTTGTAAACACTTGTTTATGTGCTTCTTTATCACAAAGTAAATCTCTTTCTTTAAGGAAACAGTGTCTAGCATATACTAGTTCTGGACTAACCATTAGTACATGTGGATTTTCAATAATTAGCCATGACAGTTTTAAATCGTTTAGAAGTTCAAACTTTTCAGCTAGACTTTTCTCACTGTATCCAACAATAGATGGTAAGGTTCTAATAATTGTATGCGCATCTTCATCATTATATCCTAACTCACCTAGTTTATTTATTCTTCTTTCAATATTTTCAGTCTTTAATCCTAACATTGTTGGAAATAACTTTATTATGGAAGTTATATCTTCATCCGAATATCCTGATTTTTTAAAAACTTTTATTTTTTCATCTATAGTTGACTTTTTCAACGTATATAAAGTCGGAGCAGAAGTTGTAATTTTTAAAACTTCTTCTCTTGTTAAACCTAGTGAGGATAAATCTTCTATTTTTGTTCTTATATTTTCGGGACTATAAGTGTATATCATTGGTACTGTTTTAGTGATTTTATGAATAGCTTCTTTACTGTAACCTAATTCGATAAAAAGATTATAGGTTGCTTTTGCTTTATCAGATGTTATAGTTAACATCGTAGGACTTCTTTTAATCATTACTACTAATTCTTGAGGAGTATACCCTAAAGCCAAGTATTCATCAAAGCGAGATTTAATTCCATCAAAGTTTATGCTAAATAGTGCTTGAGCTCTACTAATTATTGCGACTACATTTTGTCTTGTAAAGCCAAGACTTTCAATATTGTTGATTTTCTCATTTAGGGTTTCTATTTTGAAACCAAAGATTGATGGCAATAAAACCAACATTTTATGTACTTTATCAGGACTTATTCCTAGTTCTTCTAAATATGATATTTTTTGTTTCATATTGTCTTTTGAAAGTCCATAAATTGCTGGTGCTGTTTTGGACATTTTTTTAATCTCTTCTGCAGAAAAGCCATATTCATTTAAAAACTTTTCTTTATCTAAGAAATTTTCTTCACTAAGACTATATAATACTGGCTCACTATTAAGCATTTTTAATAACTCTTCTTTACTATATCCTTTTGATAAATAAAAATTAAATCTTTCTTTTAATTTATCTTTTCCTAATGTAAAAGTTCTTGGAGTTCTTTTTAATATACTAATAGTTTCTTCTTCAGTGTGTCCTAATTCTATCAAACAATTATATTTTTCAAGAAACTTTCCTGCTGAAATACATAATAGATTGGGAGTGTCAACAGTTATTTTTATTATTTCTTCTTTTGTTAATCCTAAACTAGTTAATACTGCCCAAGTAGCTTGTGTTGACAACATTGATGTTTCTTCTAGTGAATCTTTAATTAATAACGATGAAGTTATTTTTTCTATTTGTTCTTCACTATATCCTAATTTTGTTAGGTATTCTTTGTACATATTACTTCCTCTTTCTTGTTTGCAATATTAGTATACACTATTTTTTTAATATTAAATAGCCTTATACAGCATTTTATAATTTTATTATATTAACTGTTATGTTATTATCTTTTAGTATATTTACTAAATCAGTTGTTTTTAGCCAAACGGTTGCAGTATTATCATTTGGATGAACACCTATTATATTGTCTGGAATTAATAGTTCTTCATCGATATATACTTTTGTTTTATGTTCTTTATCATTTAATGTTCCTAAAGGAGTAACTGAACCTTTTGTTAAGTTTAAAATTGATTTTAGTTCTTCTTCACTAGCAAAGCTTAAAGACCTAGTATCATTTTCTTTCTTAAACTTTTTTAAATCTACTTTTTCAGTACCTTTTACGGTTATTAAATAATAATTTATTTTTTTATCGTCGTGAAGAAACAAATTTTTGGCGTCTCCTTCTTTATATGGAATGCTTATTTTTTCTAGGTCTTCCATATTATATACGGCTTGATGTTCGGTTATTTCATGCCAGATATTTTTGCTTTTTAGATATTCATATATTTCATTTTTATTCATTTCGCTTACCTCTATTTATAGTTTTTTACAGTTATTATTGTGAACTACTAGAATTTATAGTTATTAAAACGCTGCCAAGTTCACAATCTTCTACTTTTATAAAAGAAAAAGTAATCATTTTTTGATTACTTTTAATTATCAACTTGGTGCGGGTAACAGGAGTTGAACCTGCAAGCCTTGCGGCACTAGATCCTAAGT